>DASTDR010000390.1:0-18919 GCA_035710265.1 Gemmatimonadales bacterium
GCCGGTATTTCCGCAACCGCCCACCCGGCGACGATACTCCTGGTGATGGACTCGGCAGCTCGATGTACGACCATTACCGCTTCCGTGCGTTCTTCGACGCCAACCGGATCGGACCCTATCCAATCCTGACGAAGGCGGAGATCGATCTCCTGGCGGCCGAAGGTTATCTCCGCACGAACGATCTCGAGAACGCGCGCCTCAAGATCAACCCGACGCGCTTAGCGGCCGGGCTGCCTGAGATTCCTGCCGGCGTCGCGATCACTGATCCCGTCCCCGGCGGCACGGCCTGCGTGCCGCGCGTCCCGACGTGGACCGGGTCGGCCTATCAGGCGGTGTGCGGCAACATCCTCGAAGCTATGAAGTGGGAGAAGCGGATGGAGACCGCCTACACGGGCTACGGCAACTGGTTCATCGATTCCCGCGGCTGGGGCGACCTGCCGGAGGGAACGGCGGTGGACTGGCCGGTCCCCTGGCCGGAGGCGGATACGCGCCGCAAGACGTTCCTGACGGTGTGGGGCGGTTGCGGCAAGGTTGGGACAGTCGAGAGCGCCGGCCCCAGCACGTACGGACCGGCCATCAGTTGTAATCCGTGATGCGGGCAGGCCGGGCAACTCGGGCGTTGCCCGCTTGGCGGGCGGCGGCGCTGGTCCTGGCCGCCGCCAGCCAGGCGGGGTGCTACAAGTACTTCGTGCCGGAGACCGTCCAACCGGCGCAGGGGCGGACGTTCGCCTTCGCGCTGACGGATCAGGGACGCGCGGGGCTCGCGAGTGGTATCGGCCCCGGGACCGATCGCATCGAGGGCGTGCTTGCCAGCAACAGCGACACGACCTACACGGTCCAGGTCGCTCACGTGGTCGACATCCGCGGCAAGGTCACGCGCTGGAGCGGCGAAGTCGTGTCGTTCCCGAAGGCGTACGTCGGAACGGTGCGCGAACGTCAGTTTTCCAAGTCGCGCACGGCCGTCGCGATTGGCGCGGCGACCGCAGGCGTGGTCGCGTTGATTGTCACGGGCGGTTTCGGCGTGGTCGGGAACGACGGTGGCCGAGATCCGGGTGAAGAGCCTCCGGGCGGCGAGGTCTCCCTGATGTTTCCGCTGACTCTATTTGCCAACCTATTCATATCGAGATGACCATGAAGACTTTCCAGTGGGGACTACTAGCTGCGGTTTTGGGCGGCATCGCGGCGTGCGATGACGGCGATTCCACCTCGCCCCCACCCAACGTGCCGCTGGCGGCCGTCCGTTTCATCAATGCCGTGCCCGACACCATGGGGCTGGACTACCGGTTCGTGGATGTGGTGACCAACGCCGGGATGTACCTGGCCCCCTTCCGGACCCTGCAGGCGCACCACCAGTCGCTTCCAGCTGGCGAGCACACGTTCCGCGTGTTTCTGAACAACGGGAGCGGAGATCCGGCGATCCTGTCGACCGTCGTGCACGAGCAGACGTTCACGTATGCCGAGGACGTGTCCTACACCGTCGTCCATTCCGGATTCATGCGCGCGGGCTCCACGCCGGCGGCGACCGTGACCGTCCAGCAGGATGACCCCGCCGTGCCCGCGGCCGGCAGGGTCGGCCTGCGGGTCATGCATCTGGGCGCCGGCATGGGGCCCGTGGACGTCTTTGTCGGAACCAACAGCACCGCCGATCAAACCCCGGCCGCCACCCCAACCTGGACGAGCGTGGCCTACGGGCAAACGACGGCCTACGTCGAAATGGACACGGCGGCTTTGCGCGTGGCGGTTACGGCGCCGGCGACCACGACGCCGCTGCTCGTCAGCAACACGGCGGCACCGGCGGGGTCCCACGCGTCCGGAACGTCGAGCGCGATCACCGGAGTCCGAATCGCAGGCTCCGTGCTGACCGTGGTGATCCTGCCGCCGTCGGTGGCGGGTAGCCTGGCACCGGCTGGGTTCACCACTCCGGCATTCGCGTTCCTGAACGACCGGCGACCAATCAACTAATCCGTGCGGCCGGCGGGGCCAGGGTCATTCCTGCCCGCCGGCCACGATCCGGACCGGCCGAGCATCGGGAGAAGGTCTGATTGATATGCGTGTTGATTTGCGTACGTCCCCCACGGTATCTCTGCTGTGTGCGGTCCTCCTGTCGACGGCCTGCGGGGCGAGCCGAACCCAGCAGGCGAGCACCGGTCTGGGCGACGCGATGCTGGGGCGGGAGGAGATTGTGCAGTCCGGCGCCGGCAATATCTACGACGTGATCCGCATGCGGCGGCCGCGGTGGCTGCAGCCCGCCCAGCGAGGTCCCACGTCCTTGACGGGGGGGGCCGCCCAAGTCGTGGTCTACCTCGACGGGCAACGGTTTGGCGGGCCGGAGCTGCTCCCGCGCCTGACCGCCGCCTCGGTGCAGTGGGTGGAATTTCTGAGCGCGAGCGAGGCGCAGGTGCGCTTCGGGCACGACAATCTCGGCGGCGTGATTCACGTGCACACACGCCCACGATAAGGAAGTCACCCGTGCGAGCCTCACGCCTTGCCTATCCGCTCGCGGCCGCGCTCATCGTAAACCTCGCTTGCCAGGACTCCACGGTTCCGAGCAACGCGGTCCCGACGGGCGTGCTCACGCTGTTTACCCGGTCCGCGAACGGCAACTATGTGGCGCGGCCGGAGGGGCTATTCGCGCTGGCGTCGGGGCCGCCGACGGCCGACTCCCGCTCCCCGGTGGACACCTGCGTGGTCGGCGACTACGTGCCGCAATCCACCAACATCAGCATCGCCCAGGTCGACGCCGGCGATAGCCTCGTCTTTACTGTGGGTGCGGCGACGACGTTGCTCCGGCCGATCCGGCGTTTTGGCATCACCGTGTACGCCGCGCAGCCGGCGGAGGTCGGATTCGAACCAGGCGCCGAGGTGAGTTTCACCGTTCCAGGCGCGCCCGGCGGCTTTCCAGGCATGACGATTTCGTCGCTGACGGCGGCGGCACTCACGTCGTTGACGTCCATCTCCTCGCGCCCACCCACGGACCAGCCACTCGAGGTTACGTGGAGCCCCGCGGGCGATGACAGCTCAAAGATCGAGCTGCTGCTCATCTATGCGCGCCAGGGAACGACGGCGTTCAACGAGCAGGTCGTGTGCCAGTGGCTGGACGACGGGTTGGGCGCCATCCAACCGCAGCTGCTCTCCGCCTGGTCGTTGAGCGACATTCAGCGGATCGAGGTTTCCCGCTACCGCACGCAGCGGCAGGAGGTGGGTGACACCGTCCTGTTCCTGCTGGCGACGTTCGATACCGTACCCCCGGTGGGCCCCCCCGCCCCCTAGCCTCCTGCTTTTCTCTGGTTACGCCCGGCCTTCCTTGCGGGTCTCCGTTCCAGGCTTCACTATATGGTGGATCACTGCCCTCACACCGTCATGGGAGGCGCCATGGATCAGATTTCCGTCCGCTGCGTTCTTCACCTCCAGCGCAATATCATCATTCCCGGTCGATGTAGTCGCTAGACGGTCGCGGGCGCTACCGCACGCGCCACGCTGATCGATTGCTCGAGCGATGCTAATCGGCCGTCCTTCCAACGGACTGCCTTCACGTCCCATGCTCCATCGTGCGAGGAAGGCAACTATGCGACTTACGACTGGTTCTAGAATACTGAGTTTTGTGTTCGGCGCTGCGCTGCTCACGCTGGTAGCGCGTAGCAGCTGGGCCCAACAGGCGGGAACTGTGGCGGGAACCGTGACCGACCAGGCCACCAGCCAGCCGCTGCCGGGCGTGCGCGTGCAGCTGGGGAATACCAACCTCGTCGCGCTCACGAATACCGAGGGTCGATACACGCTCCGCGCCGTGCCCGTAGGCCGGCATGACCTGCGTGCTTCGGTGATCGGCTACGCGGGCGGCGTTCAAAGCGTGACCGTCGAGGCCGGCGCCGTCGCGACGGCGGATTTCCAGCTTCGCGGATCGGTCGTGTCCCTCGACGCGGTGACGGTGACCGCCTCGGGGGCCGAGCAGCGTTCTCGAGAAATGGGGAACGCGACGTCCGTCCTCAGCGCGCCCAAGATCCTTGAATCGGCGCCGGTCAGTGACTTGGGCGATCTCTTGAGCGGCCGGGGCGCGAACGTCCAGGTGATGTCTTCAGCCGGGACGACCGGTGCGGGCACGAAGATCCGCGTGAGGGGGCTCTCCAGTTTCTCACTCTCGAATGAACCCGTGTACTACGTCGACGGTGTGCGCATCGAAAGCGGATCGAACTCGTTCACCATCGGGACGGGGGGACAGGCGTTCTCCAGAATCAACGATCTCAATCCGGAAGAGATCGAGTCGATCGAGATCATCAAGGGGCCGTCCGCCTCGACGCTGTACGGAACTCAGGCGGCGAATGGGGTGGTGCGCATTACCACCAAGCGTGGCGTAGCGGGCCGGCCGGTGTGGCAAGTCTGGTCCGAAGTCGGCGCGCTCAAAGACTACAACTCGTATCCGACCAATTATTTCAGTTACGGCCGGCTGCAGCCGTCGGATTCGGTACGGCTCTGCCTGCTGTTCCAGGCGGCCGCGGGCGCCTGTACGATCGACAGCTTGTCGACGTTCAACGTGCTCGAAGATGCCGTGACGACGCCGAACGGGACGGGGTATCGCGGGCAGCTCGGCGCGCAAGTTTCGGGCGGCACCGACGACGTCCGTTATTTCTTTTCGGCGGAGTATGAAGATGAGCTCGGACATCTGCGCATGCCGGAGGCGGAGTACTCGCGGGTGGCGCAGGAACGTTTGGTGAGCGAGCTGCCGTACGAGCAGTACCGGCCCAACGACGTGAAGAAGGTCAGTCTGCGCACCAACGTGCAGGCCAATCTGTCCCGGCACGCGGACATCAGCGCGAGCCTTGGACTTGTGCGCAGCGACGGGCGGTTGCCGCAGAACGACAACAACGTCACGGGACTGCTGGGCAGCGGGTACTTCGGCCGGGGCTTCAGCGGGACGCGACGGGCGTGCGGCGCGGCAACCTGCGTCGCCGGACAGGACACCACGCCGCTCGGGAGCGAGTGGGGGTTCTCGCGCCCCGGCGAGGTCTTCGCGGTGCTGGCCGCACAGGACGTCAACCGCCTCACCGGCAGCGGGACGGTCAACTGGCGGCCCGCGGAGTTCTTGACCGGTCGACTCACGGTCGGAATGGACCATTCGAGCCTGATCGACACCCGATACCAGGCGTTGAACGAAGGGCCTAATTTTGCCACGAACCGTCGTGGCGGGCGCACCGACAATCGGACCGAGATATCGCAGACCACGGTCGATGCCGGGGCGACGGGCTCCTTCAACATCAACCCCACTTTGACGTCGAGAACCTCCGCGGGGATGCAGTATCTGCGCGACCGGACCTTCGGCGTGACCGCGACGGGATCGGAGTTCGCGCCGGGCGGGAAGACCGTTGGATCAGGGTCGATTCGCACGGCGGGTGAGACGACCACCGAGACGATTACACTCGGATTCTATCTCGAGGAGATCCTGGGATGGCGCGACCGGCTCTTTCTGACGGCCGCGGTGCGGCAGGACTATAACAGCGCGTTCGGCGCCGACGCTCGTGGCGCGACCTATCCGAAAGCCTCGCTGTCGTGGGTGATCTCCGAGGAGGACTTCTTCCCGAAGACACTTCCGATCTCGAACCTTCGCCTGCGCGCGGCCTACGGCGCGTCCGGCAACCAGCCGAACAGCACAGCCGCGCTGCGCTTCTATCAGAGTGTGACCGCGTCGATCGCCAGTGTGGACCAGCCCGGCCTCACTATCTCGGCGATCGGCAACGATTCGCTGAAACCCGAGCGTGCCACCGAGCTGGAGCTGGGATTCGACGTCGACATGTTGGAGGGCAGGGGGCATCTCGAGTTCACCTACTATGCCAAGAAGACCAAAGACGCGCTGGTCAATCGCGTGCAGCCCCCGTCGATTGGAGGGCCGGCGCAGCGGCTCGAAAACCTGGGATCCACGCAGAACCACGGCATCGAAGGCGTGATCTCGGTCAACACCCGGCTCCTGTCGGACGTCGATCTGGACCTCACAATCAGCGGTTCGCGCAACATCGGCAAGCTGCTGACGCTGGCCCCGGGCATCCCGTCCGTCGGGACCGGCGTGCAGCGCCAGGTGCCCGGACATCCGTTGTTCGGGTGGTGGGAGCGCCCGATTCTGGGCTACCACGACTTGAACGGCGACGGAATTCTGGTGGCCAGCGAGGTGATCGTGGGCGATACGTCCGTGTACTTGGGGCCGTCGCTGCCCCAGACGGAGATGGCGGTGAATGGCGGGCTGGGTCTGTTCAATAACCGGGTTCGCATCACCGGTCAGCTGGATTATCGCGGAGACTTCAAGCAGCGCAATTTCACGGAGTACTTCCGCTGCACGTCGTCCGCCGCGAACAACTGCGCGGCAGTCAACGTCCCGGGCACGCCGTTGGCCGAGCAGGCGGCGGCGATTGCGGGCCGCACCGGACCCGGGTTCACGTCCTGGGGCTACATCACGGACGGTCACTTTCTCGCCCTGCGCGAGCTGGCTCTGACGTACGAAGCCCCCGGATCATGGGCGCGCGTGCTGCGCGCGCAGCGCGTCGCACTGACGCTCACCGGTCGCAATCTGGCGAAGTGGACCAGCTATCCGGGGATTGATCCGGAGATCAATGGCAACGGGCAGTCGGATTTCGTCATCGACTTCCTGACGCAGCCCCAGCTCACGTACTACACATTCCGCGTCTCTCTTGGCTTCTGACCGAGGACTGCGACCAATGAATCGTAAACTCAGGACGATCCTGCTGCTCTTGGCCGGCGCGTGGCTTGCCCCGGCCGGGTGCACGTCGCTTGATGAGATTGTCGACGTCGAGGATCCCGACATTGTAAACCCCGGCGATCTCCAGAGCATTGCCGGGGCGGTGGCGGCTTTTACCGGCGGCGTCGGCGACTTTGCATTCGCCATCGTCGGCGACAATGGCGGTACGGAAGGTCAGATCCTCGTCGGCGGACTGATGACCGACGAGTACATGCATTCCGGTACGTTCCCGACGCGGCTCGAGTACGAGCGGCGCTCGATCAACCAGAATTCCAACGGCACGCTGACCGGCGTTGCCCGGAACCTGTACCGCGCTCGCACGTCGCTCGAGCAATCCATCGGACTCCTGCAAACCTACGCCCCCACGCCCGCCAGCCGGATCGGGGAAGCGTTCGCGTTGGCGGGGTACACCTACGTCTTTTTCGCCGAGACCTACTGCTCGGGAATACCATTCAGCTCCTCCACCGAGCTGGGTAGCCCGAAGACGACCGACGAGGTCCTGCAGCTGGCGATCGAGCGATTCGATTCCGCGCTCGTTTACGCGCCGACCGGCGCGATCGCGAATTTTGCTCGTGTGGGCAAGGCGCGGGCGCTGATGAATCGTGGCAAAAGCAGCTTCGCAGCCGCCGCCACCGTGGCTGGCCCCGTGCCACTCACGTTTGTCTACAACACGACCCACAGCGTTACCACGGGCCGACAGCAAAACGGCGTGCACGTGTTCAATCATTTGTCGAGACGGTGGTCTGTGGCGGACAACGAAGGCGGCAACGGCTTGAATTTCCGTACCGCCGGCGACCGACGCGTGCGTGTCACCGCCGACCCCGTTGGCGGATTCGATGGGACCACGCCCCAGTTCAACCTCACGAAGTATCCGGCGCGCACCACACCGGTTCCGATCGGTACCGGCCTCGAAGCGAAGCTCATCGTCGCCGAAGCGCTGTTGGATGCGGGCAACACCGTCGCATGGCTCGATACGCTGAACTTCCTCCGGGCGAATGCGCGGACCCTCGGATTTCTCGGGCCGGCGGACACCACCGCCGCCGATACTCTGGCGCCGTTGCCGGATCCCACGAGCGCGGTGCTCCGGGAGAGTCTGATGTTTCGGGAACGGGCATTCTGGCTGTTCGCCACGGGCCACCGTCTCGGTGATCTGCGGCGTCTCATGCGGCAATACGGGCGACTGGAGGATGGGGTGTTCCCCACGGGGACCCACTTCAAGGGCGACCTGTACGGGAACGACGTCAATGTCCCGATACCACCTGAGGAGCTGGGGAATCCGAACTACACGGGCGGATGTTCGACCACGACACCGTAGCCGACGGTGGGCGCTCTCCGATCTCGGAGGGCGCCCCACACCGCGCCACTTTACGTGATGGGGAGGGAGCATGCGCTTTCAAAATGTCTGCCGGCTAATCGTGGCCGCCGGGGCGGGGGTGGCATTGGCCTGCGGCACCGAGCAGGTATCGTCCCCGATTCCGCCGCCCGAGGAGTTCCAGGCAACGCTATCGGGGGCAAGTGAGATTCCGGCAGTGACGACGTCCGCAACAGGCACAGCCCTGTTCGCCGTGGTCAACGATTCCATTCTCGTCTACAATGTCAGCGTGGGTGGCGCCGACAGCGTGACCGTTTCGCATATCCACGAAGGAGACGCGAGCGTTGCCGGTGGCCCGATCCTCGTGACACTGTTTACGGCGGCGACCCCCTGCAAACTGAACGCGGGTGGGGCGCTGAACATCACCAGCTCCAGTGTGGCAAATCCGACCACCATCACCACCGCCACCGCTCATGGACGCGCCGTCGGTTCCACCGCGCTCATGCGAATTGCGGGCCATGTGGGTTCGACCCCGAGTCTCGTCGGCGAGCACACCGCCACGTTCACCGGAACGACAACCTTTACCATCCCAGTCAACGTGACGGTCGGTGGCACAGGTGGCACGGCGCAGCGATTCACGTTGACCAACTTCACGTCGACGCGCTGCCGACCCCAATACACGGGCCCGCTGAGCCAAACGCAGCTGAAGTACAGTGCGCTGCCGAGCGATACGTTGGTACACCGCCGGTACACCAGCTACGGCACGACCGCGCGAGCCCGGTTCGATTCACTGCTTGTGCGGATGCGCAACGGCAGTGTATACGTCAACGTGCACAACGCGGTCAATCCGGCGGGGCATATTCGCGGACAGATCCAGCCGGTGCCTTAAAGCGGAAGGTGGGCAATGGGTGCGTCGGCCGATATACGCTGGGGCGTGCCGATCCTCGTGGCCGCGATGCTAGCGGCGCTCAGCTGCGCCACGCCGCGCTCCGGGGCGCGGCCATCGTCACAGCGTGATCTGCTGCGATTTGATGAAATCGAGCGGACGTCGGCGGTGAACGCCTATGATGCGGTCCGTCAGCTGCGGCCAGAGTGGTTACGCCGCCGCGGGCGGGGGAGCATTCAGAACGCCACCGCCGAGGTTCTCGTGGTCTACCTCGACGGAACCCGCCTGGGCACGCCGCAGACGCTCCGCTCGATCGCGGCGGGGTCGATACTGGAGATTCGGCACCTCGACGCCTCAGACGCAACCACGCGTTTCGGGACCGGGCATGCGGGTGGGGCACTGCTGATCCGCACGAAGTAACCGCGCCTAAGGCGTGACGACCACCTTGCCCGTCATGCCGGGGTGCTCGGTGCAATGGTAGGCGTAGGTTCCTGCGCTGTCGAACGTCACCTCGACCCACCAGTTGTGCAGGAGCGGGCCGCTGGCCCACGCCGAGTCCTCCGCCACGACGGTATGCACGACCCTCCCTTCGTTAGTCCATCGAACAGGAAGGCCTGCCTCGATCGTGACCGAGTCGGGTGTAAAGAAGGTGTCTCGGGCAGCTACAAAGACGGTGCCGGGGGGAATTTCTCCGCTGATGTCATCGTGCTTGCACGCAACGCCGAACACGAGCGCGACACCCAGGCAGATTCCCGAAACAAAACGAGACGGTAACGAGTCAGTCGTCGCCGTCCCATCCCCAATCGCCGTCATGTATCGCGCTCCGATCAATCCACGATCGCGTCCGGCAACACGTACTTCATCGGGTTCACCGGCCGGCCGTTCACCCACACCTCGTAGTGCAGGTGGGGACCGGTGGACAGTCCGGTGTTGCCGACCAGCGCAACCTGCTGGCCGCGCTTCACCCGCTGGCCACGCACGACGAGGATCTTGGAGCAATGCGCGTAGCGCGTCACGAGTCCGTAGCCGTGATCGATCGTCAGCATGTTGCCGTAGCCCTCGACCCACGACACCTGCGTGACCACGCCCGCGGCCGGCGCTTCGATTTCGGTCCCCGCCCGCGCGGAGAGATCCATGCCTTCGTGCGGCCGCGCCAAGTGCAGGATCGGATGCTCGCGCTCCCGCGCGAACGCGCTCGTGAGCCAGCCCTTGGTCGGCATGATCGACGGCAGCGCGGCGTAGCGCGCGCGCTGGCTCGACGCGGAATCGTAGGCTTCGTTGATCGAGCGAACGAGAATGTTCGCGCGGCGGGTCAGCTGATCCATATCGATGCGGGCGGCGAGCGCCTGCTGGCCGTTGGGACCGGCCGCCGAGAGGCTGTCGCGCTCCGACCACTCTCCGCTCGGCCCGCCGATGCCGGCCCGCTGCACGTCCTGGTCGACGGGCGTCAGTCCGGCGAGCAGCCGCATCGCCTGCTCGCGCTCGCTGAACTTGTCGAGCGTATCCCGGAGTCCGACGAGCCGCTCGCGCATGCGCTGGATCTCGCTCGCGAGCAGCTGGTTCTCCCGTTCGAGCGCGCGCGATTTGGTGATGTTCACGCCGCGCGACAGCGCCGTGCCGCCGAGCACGAGAAACAGCAGCGCGACCACGCCGCCGATCCCGATGAGCGCTTTCATGACCGTCTGCGATACCTCCACGGCCCGGGAAGCACCCGAGCCGTGCGGGACCAGCATCACGGTCCAGCGGCGCTCTGCGTGTTTCTTCTTCATATGGGGAAGCAAACATAAGCCGCGCCGCATGTAGGCGTCAAATCGCGACTTGTGCGCTCCGTCACGCTTTTCACGGGCCTGTGTCCTAAGCGTCTGGAGGCTTGGGAAATAGCGGGGGGGGCTTGAGCACCGTCCACCCCTCCACCGAGATCCGTACCAGCTCCGCGAGCGAGACCGTGCCGAGCGCGCGCGTCGCGCCCAACAGACGCCAGATCTCTTCCGACTTCGCGGGAACGAACGGCAGCGCCAGCACCGCGAGACGCGCGACGGTGCGCACGAGATTCGCGAGCACGCTGTCGAGCGCCGCCTCGGCTTTTTCCTTCGCGAGCTTCCACGGCGCCTGCTCTTCGACGTACCGGTTGGCGTGCGAGGCGAGCTCGATCACGAGCGCCACCCCCTGCTGCACATCGTACGCGTCCAGCGCGCGCTGGTAGGCGCCGAGGATTTCCTGCGCGACGCGCTCAAGCGGCGTGTCGTACCCGCGCGGATCGGCCGGCACGCGCCCCGCGCGATAGCGCTGCACCATCGACAACGCGCGTGAGACGAGATTGCCGAAGGTGTCGGCGAGATCCCCGATATAGCGCGCGTCGAAGCGCTCCCACGAAAAGTTGCCGTCGCCCTGAAAACCGACTTCGCGCAGCAGGAAGTACCGCAGCGCGTCGGCGCCGTAGCGGTCGATCGCCGCGTCGAGACTCACCGCGGTCCCGGCCGTCTTGCTCATCTTCGTGCCTTCCCACTGCACGTACCCGTGCGCCCAGACCCGGCGGGGCAGCGCGAGGCCCGCCGCGAGCAGCATCGACGGCCAGATCACGCAGTGAAAGCGCGTGATGCCTTTGCCGATCACATGCAGATCGGCGGGCCAGAGCCGCTCGTAGCCCGGGTCGGGGAATCCGGTGGCCGAGAGATAATTGATCAGCGCATCGAACCAGACGTACACCGTCTGCTCGGGATCGCCCGGAAACGGAATGCCCCAGGCGAGGCGCGAAGGTGGGCGCTGGCGGGAGATCGACACGTCCTGGAGCCCGTCTTCGATCAGCCGCACCACTTCGTTGCGCCGGATCTCGGGCTCGACGCGGAACTGCCCGCTCCGGATCAGCTCGAGCAGGCGCGGGCCGTAGGCGCTCAACCGGAAAAAGTGGTTGCGCTCCCTCGTGGGAATCAGGTCGAGCGTGGGATGCTCGAGGCACCGTCCGTTCGCGATCTGCGCGGGCTGCTTGAACTCCTCGCACCCGGTGCAGTACAGTCCCTCGTAGTCGGCGACGTACAGATCGTCGGGCCGCTGCTGCTGGATGCGCTCGAGCAGCGCGACCACGCCCCGGCCGTGGCGCGGCTCCGTGGTCCGGATCCAGTCGTCGTGGCTGCACTCGAGACGTTGCCAGTAGTCCGCGAAGGTCGCGGCCATCCGGTCGACCCATGCGCGGGGTGTGACGTCCGCGCGCGCGGCCGCCTGAATCACCGATTGGCTGTGCTCGTCCATCCCCATGAGAAAATGGACCTGATCGCCGCACAGGCGCCGGTAGCGCGCGATCGCGTCCGCGCCGACCTTCTCCAGCGCATGCCCCAGGTGCGGGTCGCCGTTGGAGTAGTCGATGGCGGTGGTGAGGAAGAACTTGCTCACTACACCCGCAATTGCTCGAGCGTGACGACCCGGGTGGCGCCATCCTCGGACCGGAGGGTGACACGCTCGCGAAAGATGTCCACGGACACCACGCGCTCATTGCCCTCGGCCGTCTTGAGCGTCTTGCCTTCCTTCGGGAAGCGCTTGCGCTGCTGGACGTAGAACTCGTGCTCGTAATGCAGGCAGCACAACAGCCGGCCGCATGGCCCGGAGATCTGCACGGGGTTGAGCGACAGGCCCTGTGCCTTGGCGAGCGACAGACTCACGGGCCGGCCTTCCGGGAGCCAGCTCGAGATGCAGAGCTGGCGCCCGCACCGGCCGATGCCGTCCAGCCGGCGGGCTTCGTCACGCGCCCCGATCTGACGCAGCTCGATGCGCGTCCGAAACAACCCGGCCAGATCCCGGACCAGCGCCCGGAAATCCACGCGCTGCTCGGCCGTGAAATAAATCGTGAGCTTGCGCTTGTCCCACTGCCATTCCGCGTCGGAGACCTTCATCGGCAGGTTGTGCTGGCGCACCCGATCGCGCACGGTGCGGCGGACGTCTTCTTCGTTCTCGCGCAGCTGCGTCGCGGTCTTGCGATCCTCGGCACTGGCGCGCCGCACGATCAGCCGGGTGGCCGGCGGCGTGTCGGCTTCGGGGGTGGCGCCGCCGTTACAGGCGCCGCAGCGCTGACATTTCTTCTCTGCGACCGCGCCGACCGCCGACACGACGCCAAAATCCTGCCCGCGATCCACCTCGACGATGACGGGATCGTCGATGCGGAGCGGGTCGTCGGACTGCCAGGTGAAGTATTCGCGCCGGTTCCCCTTGAACCGGACTTCCAAGACATGCGTCAATTCACTTCTCGGTCAGCGCACCCATCGAAAGGTACTTTTCCTCGCGGCGTTTGAGGAGCTTGTCGGTCTTGAGCTTGCGCAGCTGGCCGAGGTGACGCTGCAGGGCGTCGCCGAGCGCGGTGGCGGCGGCTTCGGGGTCGGAATGCGCGCCGCCGGGCGGCTCGGGAACGATCTCGTCGATCACGCCGAGATTGAGGAGGTCCTGCGCGGTGATCTTGAGCGCCTCTGCGGCCCGCTCGCGCTGGCTCGCGTCCTTCCACAGGATCGCCGCGCACCCCTCGGGGGAAATGACCGAATAGACGGAGTTTTCGAGCATCAGCACCTTGTCGGCGAGCCCGACTGCCAGCGCGCCGCCGGAGCCGCCCTCGCCGATCACGGCGGTGACAATCGGGGTGGGCAGGGACGCCATCTCGATGAGGCTGCTCGCGATCGCTTCCGCCTGGCCGCGCTCTTCGGCGCCCAGGCCAGGGTACGCCCCCGGCGTGTCGACGAGCGTGATGACGGGCGCGCCGAATTTCGCGGCCATGCGCATGAGTCGCATCGCCTTCCGGTACCCCTCGGGATGCGCCATGCCGAAGTTGCGGTACAGATTGTCCTTGGTATCCCGGCCTTTCTGGTGCCCGATGACCATGACGCTGGTGCCGTCGAGCCGGGCCCAGCCCCCGATGATGGCGGGATCGTCGCGATACAGCCGATCCCCATGCAGCTCGACGAAATCGGTGAACACGGTGTTCACGTAATCGAGGGGGTAGGGGCGGCGGGGATGACGCGCGACCTGGACCCGCTGCATCGGGGTGAGATTCCGGTAGATCTCCACGCGCAGCATGGCCAGTTGTTCCTCGAGCGGCCGGAGGTTCTTGGCCACCTCGGGTTTTTCCCCCGAGACGCGCTTCAGCTCCTCGATCTGTTTTTCCAGCTCGAGCAGCGGCTTCTCGAAGTCCAGCGTATAGGTCGCCATCAGGCTTTGACGAGTTGCACCCCTTCGATGCCCACGATGTCTCGCAGCGCCACGAGCAGCTCCTCCGCGCCATCGACCCGGAACTGGCGGCTGCGCAGCCGCACAGTTTCGTTGCCGGCGCCATTGATGCCGGTCCACTCCAGGAAGACCGGGCTGGGCCCCGGATGCGCCGCGCACAACGCGGCGATCGCCCGTGTCGCCTCGGGCTCCGGCGCTTTTCCCGCGATCCAGCGCAACGCCACGCCGATCGCTCCGTTCGATTTCAGCTCGTCGAGCAGCCGCGCGCTTTCGACGATGAACGGCGCCTGCTCCTCGGCCCGATCGCGCGGGCTGTAACTCCCCGTGAGCAGGTACGAGCCGTCCGCGCGAATCACCGAGTTCAACTTGGACCACGCCTCGGGAAAAACGATGGCCTCCGCCGCACCATGAAAATCCTCGAGCGTGAGGCGCGCGTACTCTGCCCCGGACTTTTTGGAGATTTGCCGCTTCACCAGCGTCACGACGGCTGCGATCGTGACCTTCTGCGGGCTCCACAGCCCGAGGGTCGCGGTCGTCCGGCTACCAAAAAGCTCCACCTCGACGCGGTACTTGGCGAGGGGGTGCCCGGAGATGAAGAAGCCGAGCACCGCTTTCTCCCGTGCCAGCCGCTCGTGCTCGGACCATGGGGGGACGTCCGGCAGGGCCACGGGCGGCGGGGCTGCCGGGGTATCTTCGGCGAACAGGGCGTGCTGTCCGGTGAAGCGCTCCTCCTGGCGCAGCTGGGCCTCGCTGAAGGCGTGGTCCAGCGCGGCGACGAGCTGCGACCGCTCGCCGCCGAGCGAATCGCACGCGCCGGCATCGATCAGCGATTCGATTACCCGCTTGTTGCAGAGCCGCAGGTCGACGCGGTCGCACAGCTCGACCAGGGAGCGATACGGTCCCTGCTTGCGGCCCTCGATGATCGAGGCGATCGCGCCCTCACCCACATTGCGGACCGCGCCCAGCCCGAACCGAATCCGCCGGTCACCGACTACCGTGAACTTGTAACCCGATTCATTCACGTCGGGCGCGAGCACCTGCAGATCGAGCTCGCGGGCCTCGTTGATGTACTGCACCACGCGGTCGGTGTTGCCGATTTCCGACGACAGCAGCGCCGCCATGAACTCGGCGGGATAGTAGACCTTGAACCACGCCGTCTGGTAGGAGAGGATCGAGTAGGCGACGGAGTGCGACTTGTTGAACCCGTAGCGCCCGAACGTCTCGATCTGCGCCGCGATTTCCTCGACGGTCTTCTTGTCGTGCCCGCGCTGCGTCGCGCGCTTCACGAAATTGCCGAGCTCTTCCTGGATCAGCTCCTTGATCTTCTTGCCCACCGCCTTGCGCAGCACATCGGCTTCGGCGAGCGAGTAACCGGCCAGCGCGCTCGCGATCCGCATCACCTGCTCCTGATAGACGATCACGCCGTAGGTCGGCGCGAGGATCTCCTCGAGCGCGGGATGCGGGTAGCGCACCTTCTCGCGCCCCAGCTTGCGGTTGATGTAGACGAGGTACATCCCCGTGTCGAGCGGCCCGGGGCGGAGCAGGGCGTTGGTCGCGACCAGGTCGTCGAAGTGGTCGCACTTCATGTTGCGCAGGCAGTCGGTGGCGAGCGGCGATTCAAACTGGAAGATCCCGGCGGTGCGGCCTGCGCGCAGCAGCTCGTACACCTTCGGGTCGTTCAAGTCGGGGTTCTCGAGATCGATCGTCACGCCGTGGCGCTCGCGTACCATCTCCGCAGCGTCGTGCAGGACCGTCAGCGTCTTCAGGCCGAGCAGGTCGATCTTCAGCATCCCGACCTTCTCGAGCGCGATCATGTCGTACTGCGTGATGAGCGCATCGGGGGGGGCGTCCGTCTTGGTGTCGGGCGCCGTGCAGACCGGCACGTAGTCGGTCAGTGGGCCGGGCGCGATGACGACACCGGCGGCGTGCACCGACGCGTGTCGTGCGAGCCCCTCGATCCTGGCTCCCAAATCCAGGACTTTCCTGATCCGCTCGTCCTGTATCGCGGCGGCCTTCACCTCGGGCACCTTATCGGCCGCCTCGGCCAGCGTGACGCTGAACGCCGGTCCGGATGGAATCAGCTTGGTGAGCCGCTCGACTTCGCCCATCTCGACGCGCAGCGTGCGCGCCACGTCGCGGAACGCCGCGCGCGCCTTGAGCGTCCCGAACGTGATGATCTGGCCCACCGACTCGCGCCCATACCGCTCGCGCGCGTACTCGAGCACTTCGCCCCGGCGCTCGAAGCAGAAGTCGAGGTCAATGTCCGGCATCGAGATCCGCTCGGGATTCAGGAAGCGCTCGAACAGCAGGTCGAACTTGAGCGGATCGACGTTCGTGATGCGCAGCGCATAAGCGATCAGCGAGCCGGCGGCGGAGCCGCGGCCGGGACCAACCGGAATGCCGCGGTCGCGCGCGGCCTTGATCAGGTCATAGACGATGAGGAAATAGCCGGCGTAGCCGGTGCGCGTGATGACATCCAGCTCGTACTCGAGGCGTGTTTCGACTTCCGGCGGCAGTGGATCACCGTAGCGCAGGGTCGCGCCCTGGCGCGTGAGGTGCACCAGCAGATCGCGATCGGTTGCAAACTCGGCCGGCAGCGGGAACTGCGGCAGGAAGTAGCGCTTCTCGAAATCGAACTCGCACAGCTCGGCGACGCGCGCCGTTTCGGTGAGCGGGTCGGCGCCGAACAGGCGGCCCATCTCGGCTTCCGACTTGACGTAGCTCTCCTGCCCGTAGAACCGGAACCGCTTGGGATCGTCGAGATCCTTCCCGGTTCCGATGGCCAGCAGCACGTCGTGCGCCTCGGCGTCTTCCTTCTTGAGGTAGTGCGCGTCGTTGGTCGCGAGGAGCGGCAGGCCCAGATCCGCCGCCAGGCGAAACATCCCGTCGGCAACGACCTTTTCTTCGGCAATGCCGTGGTTTTGCACCTCGAGCCAAAAACCGTTGGGCCCGAACGTGCGGGCGAACCACTCGGCGCTCGCTTTCGCGGCTTCGTAGTTGCCTTGCCGCAGATACAGCGCGATCTCGCCCGACAGGCACGCGGCAAGTCCAACGATGCCCTCACTGTGCTGCGCCAGCACGTCCTTGTCGATGCGCGGCCGCCGGTAATAGCCCTCGAGAAACCCGATGGACGACAGCCGGATCAGGTTCTGGTATCCGGTCCGGTTCTTCGCCAGCAGCACGAGGTGGGAGTAGGGCGCGCCACCGGGCGCATCTGGTCCCGGTTTCTCGCGCGCATGACGGCTCCCGAACGCGAGATACGCCTCGAACCCGAGGATCGGCCGGATCTTCCGGGCCTTGGCCTCGGAGTAAAACGACCAGGCGCCGTGGAGGTTGCCATGGTCGGTGATCGCGAGCGAATCCATCCCCAACGCCTGCACCCGGTCCAGCAGCTCAGGGATGCGATTGGCGCCGTCGAGGAGGGAGTACTCGCTATGGGTGTGGAGATGAACGAACGGCATGGTTCCGCCGCGAAAGTTGCCGTATTTTCCGCGCTCATGCAATGGCTGATGCTGGCGTTCACCTTCATCGTGTGGACGGTGCTGCAACGACTCGCGCGCGCGGCCGGCGGCGCGGTCGAGGCCCGCGCGACGCTCGCCCTGGGATTGCTCATCGTCGCCGCGTACCTCGCGGGCACGATCGCGCAGCGGTTTCGCATCCCGCGCCTCATCGGGTATCTCGTCGTGGGATTCGTCGCGGGTCCGGCATGGCTCGGCCTGATCCGCGGAGACGAGCTGGCGGTACTCGACACGATCGCGAGCGGCGCCCTGTCATTGATCGCATTCGCCGCCGGTGGTGAGCTGACGCTCGATGCGCTCCGCGGTCCGGAGCGTACGCCCTTGCTCCGCGCGACGGCCGGTGCCGTGGCGGTGCCGTTCCTCGCCGTCACGCTCGTCGCGCTCACGGTCAGCGCGTGGTTTCCGCTGAGCGCGCATCAACCGTTTGAGGACGCTCTCACGGTCGCGCTGGCGCTGGGCGCGCTGGCGACGGTGGCATCCCCGACCATCACCTGGGCCGTGATCACCGACGGCGGCGCGAACGGGCCCGTGTCGCGAGCCGTACGCGATGTCACGATTCTTCAGGACCTCGCTGCCGTCATCGTATTCGTCGTCGTGCTCGCGCTCGCAGGTCCCTTGGCGAGCCCCGGCGCCGTCACACCGGGGATTGCCGTGCACGCCCTGCTCGTCCTTGGCGGATCGTTGCTTGCCGGTGCCGCACTCGGCTACGGCGCCGCGCAATACCTGCGCGTGATCCAGGGGCGCCTCGAGTGGGTGCTGCTCGTGCTGGCCTTTGTGGTGTCGCAGGCGCTGCGGCTTGCCGGGCTGGACCCGGTGCTGGTAGCGCTCGCGGCGGGCATGACGCTGCGGAACGTATCACCAGCCGGCATGGCTAGTGAACGGGTGCGCAGCGAGCTCGCGCGGTGCGCCGTACCAGTCTATGTCGTATTTTTCGCGCTCGCGGGGAGCAATCTCCACCTGGCCGTCCTGGCCGTTATCTGGCCATGGGCGCTGCTCTTGGCCGGGTTGCGGGCGGTCGGGTTCTGGGCGGGCCTGCGCTGGGCCGGCCGTCACGGGACGATGCATCCCGGGCTGGTAAACTACGGGTGGCTGGGGCTGATATCGCAGGGAGGGTTGGCCATCACGCTTGCCGCCATACTGCGGCGGGCGTTCCCGGAGTGGAATGTTTCGCTGGAAGCGCTGGTCGTCGCGATGATCGGAGTGCACCAGCTGGCCGGGCCGATCTGCTTCCAATGGGCGCTACGGCGCGCCGGTGAAGTCAC
>DASTDR010000391.1:0-2443 GCA_035710265.1 Gemmatimonadales bacterium
GCGCAGGATGTGGGAGAGGTCGTAGTGCTCGCGCCAGTAAGCGGCGACCGCGCGATCGATCGTGCCGGTGCGCTTGTCCCAGATGCGCTTGGGATAGCCGTCCGGGCCGACCGGCGAATACACCGCCTCCCAGATGTCCCACTGATCGCCCGAACGGCTCTTCGTTCCCAGCACCAACTCCCGATGGTTCATCTGCTCGAGCGTCGAGCTGACGTGGCCGAGATAGTTGCGCAGGCCGGGACGCGGCGTGCGCTTCCAGGTCGCCGTCGTGTAGTAGGCGTTCGTGTCTTCGTAGATGTTGACCACGGTGTACGCACGGAAATCGATCGGGTCGGGACACGCGATCCACGCGCCGTTGAATTCGTCGGGATAGAACATCTGCACCGCCATCGCTTCCCAGCCACCGGTGGAGCCGCCGTACGTGAACCGCGCCCACCCGGCTCCTAGCCCTCGAAATCGGCGCTCGATTTCGGGGATCAGCTCGTACATGATCGCGTCACCATACGGCCCGTTGTTCGCGGAGTTCACGGCATAGGAATCGTCATAATACGGCGTCGGGTGCTGAATCTCCACGGCGAGCACGCGCGGAAAGCCGGGTCCCGTCCAGTCGCGGTAGAGCTGCCAGGCGGCCTGCTGCTGAATGCGGTTGTAGCAGTCGAGATGGAACCGCTCACTGTACTCGCACGGCACCGTCGTGTCGGGAGGCGTTTCGCGCCAGCCGCCGAGATTCGCCGGGAAATGTCCGTGGAAGACGGCGAGCGGGTAGCGCGCGCGGGGATGCGCGTCGAACCCCTCGGGCAGGAGCACGTGCGCGCCGAGGTAAGTCGGCCGGCCCCAAAACTCCGTCAGGCGCCTGCTCTGGATGCGGATGTGCTTGACGTACTTGGTCTCGGGAGGATCGGCGATCGGCGGGATCTCCTGATCGAGCCGTACCCGCACCACCTCGCTGCTTTTCGGATCAAACGTGATCCACTGCGGCGTGCTGTAGAGATTCCCCGGCTTGCGGTTCCACTGCTGTCCCTCGCCGCGGTCGGGCGGCAGCTTGACGATGTGACCGTCGCCGCGGCGAAACGTTTCGTAGCGGTTCAGCACCGCCTGCACCCGGTAGCGGCCGGGCGGCACGCGCGACAGGCTCTCGAGTGGATACCCGAACACCGTTCCGTCCACGATCGCGTCCTGATCCGGCTTGAGGCCCTCGACGTCGATGCCGAACGCGAGCTGCGTATTGCGCGCGTCCGAGATCTGGAACCGCGGCTCGGCGGTCGAATCGCTAGATAATAGAAGGAGCACCCGGCCATCGAGCGCCGCCGCGCTGCGCTCGCGCGGGAATGAAATGGCGAAGCGTGGAGTCGCTCCCTGTTGCTCCGCGCGGCCAGAGACGATGAGGAAGAGGGGAATCAGTGCGAGAAGCCGTGGGTTCAAGTGTGTCATGGTATCTATTAGAGAGAGGATGATCCGGATAGTCAAATCCACGGATAACGAAAGCCGGAGAGCTTTCGCTCCCCGGCTTTCGTTTCCAATCCTGAGGTGGTTAGGGCGTCTGCAGCACCGCATTCCTCGCATTCACCCTGCCATAGCCGAACATCGGGTCCCACCCCGGCGCGCCGAGGTCCACGCCGCTGGTCCGCAGCACCGCGCGCACCTGATCCGGCGTGAGTCCGGGATTCTTGCTGAGAATCAGCGCGGCCACGCCCGCGGCGTGCGGTGACGCCATCGACGTGCCGCTCAACACGGCCAGATTCCCGGCGACGTTGAGCAGATTGGTGCGCGTCGGCCGCGCGGCGATCTGATCCTTCAGGTACAGGCCGTCATCGATCGTGATCGATACCACGGGAATCCAAGCCCGGCCGTCGCTCGTCGTCGCCGCGCCGAGGGTGCCGTTGAAGTTGCCGGGCGTGTGATTGTGAATGATCAGCGCCACGCAACCGGCATTCATGGCTTCCTCGGCCTTCTGCGCGAACGTCGGGCCGCCCCGCATCACGACCGCTGTCTTGCCGGCGCAGTTCGCCGCCGCATAGTCGGCCGCCGTCCCGAAATTGGCGTAGACGGCGTCGGTGCTGAGACCTTGCTTGCGAGTCAGGCCGGCGAACTCGAGCGGGATGGCGTCCAGCTCGCGATTGTTGTCGGTTGGGACCGTGAGGGTCGTGGATTGGCCCTGGCCCACGAGATACGACGCGAGATTGCTCACGCCCGGCGCGGTGACTTCCTGGTCATCGCCCCATTGTGAGAACGTGGCCAGGGCGTCGGCGTCGTCCGTCGCCCCAACGGCGATGACACTCTGATACGCCGCGGGATAGCCGACCCACGGCGTGCTGCTGTTGCCCGATGCGCCGACGAGGACAATCCCGCGCGCGTACGCTTCGTTGAACACGGCCTCGGCCGCGTCGCTGGGGGAGATCGGGACGGACACGCCCTGCACGCCGAATCCGAACGACATGTTGAC
>DASTDR010000392.1:0-3070 GCA_035710265.1 Gemmatimonadales bacterium
GAGATCGTCCACGAGCCGCGTCCGGCTTCCCGGCCACGGGCCGTCCCCCACGACCCGCTCGAGCGCCACGATTTCCTGTCCCAGCCCCCCGGAGTGGACGTAGTCCACGCGCATCGTCCGGTCGGTGAAGTAGGTGTCGAAGGCAGGCGCCTGCATCGAAGGAACGTCGCCAGCGATGACGATGCAGGCGACGAGGACGGCGAGAGAGAATGCGTATCGCACAGGGACATTGTAGCGGGGGCCCCGACTGCCACGCTTCTGCTAGCATACGCGCCGGATTCCCATGATCGGCACCCGGATCGAACAGTACGAGATCACGGCGCACCTCGGGTCCGGCGGAATGGGCCACGTGTACCAGGCCTCCGATTCCAGGCTTGGCCGGAGCGTCGCGATCAAGCTCCTGCCCGACGCATTCGTGCAGGATGCGGATCGCGCCGCGCGATTCGAGCGCGAAGCGCGGGTCCTGGCTTCGCTGAACCATCCGAACATCGCCGCCCTCTACGGACTGGAGCGATCGGAGGGGCGAACCTTCCTCGTCATGGAGCTGGTGCCGGGCGAGACCCTGGCGGATCGGATTGCCCGTGCCCGCCCGGCCGTGCCCCTCGACGAGACGGTGTCGATCGCGCGGCAGATCGCGGAGGCGCTGGCGGACGCCCACCAGAACGGTGTCGTCCACCGCGATCTCAAGCCCGCCAACATCAAGATCACGCCGAACGGCATCGTCAAGGTGCTGGATTTCGGCCTCGCGAAGGTGTTGGCGTCGAGCGAGGGCAAAGTCGACTCGTCACTGTCTCCGACGATCACCAACGCCGCCATGACGCGGGCCGGACTCATTCTGGGCACCGCTGCGTATATGAGCCCCGAGCAGGCAAAGGGCCTCGAGGCCGACAA
Organism: Gemmatimonadales bacterium; assembly: GCA_035710265.1. Taxonomy (GTDB): domain Bacteria; phylum Gemmatimonadota; class Gemmatimonadetes; order Gemmatimonadales; family GWC2-71-9; genus 20CM-2-65-7. The sequence goes on from DASTDR010000392.1 coordinate 892, forward strand.
ACGAAGCGACATCTGGGCCTTCGGCTGCATTCTCTTCGAGATGCTGGCCGGCTCGAGGCCGTTCGAGGCACCGGACGTCGCCGAGACGCTCGCCGCCGTGATCCTGCGCGAGCCCGACTGGGCGCGGCTGCCCGCCAGCGTGCCGCCATCGATTCGACACCTCGCCCGAAGCTGCCTCGAGCGCGATCGCGCGAAGCGCATGACGGACATTGCAGGGGCGATCTTCGCGCTGGACGACGCCCGTGAGGTTTCGACGACGCCTGCGCCTCAAGCCGAGCGCGCCCGCAGCGGGCGCTTTGCGGCCGCGGGATGGATAGCAGCCGCATTGATTGCTGTGGCCAGTGCAGTCGTCCTCGTCCCCGTGCTTCGACGCGGTCCGGCGGAACAGCCCACTATGCACTTGCAGGTCGGGACGCCCGATGGAGATCCGTTCACCTTTGCCCTCTCGCCCGACGGCCGCAGCCTGGTCTTTCAGGCGACGGTCAACGGGCGCACGCAACTCTGGCTCCGGCGCTTCGAGACGGGTGAGGATCGCCCGCTGGCCGACACGGACGGCGGGCTTCACCCATGGTGGTCGCCCGACAGCTTGTCGATAGCGTTCTTTGCGGACGGGCTGATCAAGCGCATCGATCTCGACAGCAGCTTCGTGCGGAGGGTCGCAACCGCGCCGGGCAATCCGCGACCCGGTGCGTGGAATCGCGACGGAACGATTCTCGTCAGTTCAGCCACGGGCCCGGTGCTCAAGCTGGCGGCCGAGGGCGGAGCGGCCGGGGAGCCGGTGACGGCGCTGCTGCCGGGGCAATCGAGCCACCGGTTCGCGCGGTTCCTGCCCGACGGCCGCCGGTTCCTCCTGCTGGCTCTCGGAAACGAGGACGTGAAAGGGATCTACCTGGGCTCGCTGGACGACACGGCGATCACACGCGTCATGGACGGCGAGCCTCCGTTTGCCTTCCTGCCGCCCGACTTCCTGCTCGTCGCCCGTCAAGGCGCCGTGTGGGCGCAGCGGCTCGACATGGCGTCGGGGAGGCCCCGGGGCGAGCTGCAGCCGGTCGCGCCTCGCATTCTCGTAGAGGCACAGACAAACGGATTGGTGGCTCTGTCGACGTCCTCATCCGGATCGGTGGCTTACAGAGAGGCACCCGCCACCCGCCAGCTTCTCTGGCTCGATCGGGCCGGCCGCCAGACCGGTGTCCTGGGAGAACGGGACGAGTCTCAGTTGCAACTCTTCAGCTCGTCGCCGGATGGTCGAACGCTGGTCCTGCGGCGCACGGTGAACGGGAACACGGACGTGTGGCTGATGGACGCCGCTCGTGGCACGCTTCGCCGCTCCACGTTCGGTCCAGCCGTCGACGGGGCGGCGCTCCTCTCGGCCGACGGGCGCCGCATTGTCTACGCCTCGGATCCGAAAGACACGCTGTGGGATATCTACGAACGGGCGCTGGACACGACTGGCGGTGAATCGCCCCTGCTGACCGATTCGGACAACGAATACCCGTTCGACTGGTCTCCCGACGGGCGCCACGTGCTGTTCGGGATGAACGGGATGAAGTCGAACGGCGACATCTGGGCGCTGCCGATGTTCGGCGATCGGAAGCCGTTTACCGTCGTGCAGACGCCGGCCCCGGCCTTCGAAGCAAATGGCCAGTTCTCGCCAGGCGGCCGCTGGATCGCGTTCGTGTCGAACGAGAGCGGACGCAATGAGGTCTACGCCCAGCCGTTTCCCGGACCGGGAACGAAGATGCAGATCTCTGTCGGTGGAGGGACGGCGGTTCGCTGGCCGCGCCAGGGACGAGAGTTGTTCTACGTTGCCCCGGACGGCCAGCTGATGTCGGTTGACGTGAGCGAGCGCGGATCGACGATGGTGGCCGGCATGCCGCGCAGAGTGCTGTCCCTGCTCCCGGGGGATGAGTACATCCCGTCGCCTGATGGCCAGCGGTTCGTGGTGAACCGAATCGTCTCACCCCCGCCGCCGATCTCGATCATCCTCAACTGGAAGCCTCCGCAGCGGTAAGACGCCTGGCCGGAATGCTGCCCTTCGTCTTGCGAGGCAGCCGCGAAGGCCGTAGAGTTGCCGAATGAATCTGCCTCCTCGGATGTCGCTGCTTTCGGTCTTCTGCCTTCTGCCTCTCGCCTTCCTTGGGGCCGCAGGGACCACGGTCGACATCGCCACCCCCATGCC
>DASTDR010000393.1:0-2024 GCA_035710265.1 Gemmatimonadales bacterium
GCAGCGCTGGGAGCTGCGCAGCCCCCTGCACTGTTTCGAGAACCACGACCCGAAGAACAGCCGCGCGTGGCTCGTTGTCGATCCGCCGGACGGCAAGGTGCCGCCGCAGACCGATGCCGCGAAAACCCGCGCCGCGGCGCGGGCGCAGGCCCGCCGCGGCCGCGGCGAAGCCGATTCCTACGAGGATCGCAGCCTGTACGACCGTTGCATCTCGCGCGGCCTGCCCGGCTCGATGATGCCCGCCATTTACGGCAACTCCTACGAGATCGTGCAGGGTCCCGGGTTCGTGGCTATCCAGTACGAGATGGTCAACGAGCTGCGCGTGATCCCGCTCGACGGCCGCGCGCACGTCGGGCGCGCGATCCGCAGCTACATGGGCGACGCGCGCGGGCACTTCGAGGGCGACACGCTCGTCGTCGAGACGACCAACTTCACCGACAGGATCCCGTACCGCGGATCGAGCGAGAACCTGCGGCTGGTCGAGCGCTTCACGTGGGTCGGCCCGTCTACCGTCGAATGGTCGGTCACCTTCGACGACCCGGCCACCTGGGTCAGGCCCTGGACGTTCGCGATGAACCTGACCAGGACGAGCGAGCGTCCGTTCGAGTACGCCTGCCACGAGGGCAACTACGCGATGCGCAACATCCTGAGCATCGCAAGGCAGGAGGAGGCCGCCGCTCGAGGCCGGTAGGCGTCTCGCGATCGCAGGAAATCCACTCATCCTCCGCGCGAGGCGTGGCAGATTTTCCAACCTGCTGTGCTGCCCGGCCGACGAATCCGCCTCAACGGGCCTCTTCCCGCGCCGGCATGGCGTGTGCACCGACCAGAGGACGATGGTAGGCTTGCCGTGAAGTCGGACATGACGGCGAATCTGGACGCGCTGCCCGAGAGGGTCGAGGCGATCGAGCACAAGCTCGACGCGCTGGCTCTGTCCGTGGACCGGCGTTTCGATGAGGTGACGCAGGCGTTTGTCGAGCAGCGTCAGTACACCGAGTTCGCCTTCGGGCAACTCGAGCGCCGGATGAACGAAGGCTTCACTCGCCTCGAGAAGTCACTCGCGGCTCGTTCTGACCTAGAGCGCCTCGAGCGCAAGCTGGATCAGTTCATCGACAGTCAGTCGCAGCGTCGTCCGCGTTCGAAGGCCCCGCGGCGAAAGCAGTAGAACCTCGATCGTCCGTGTCGCGGCGCAACCCCGCTTGGCGGCCCGTGCTGCGTGCTATGCTGCCGCGCCGTGCCTGGCGCCGCCCCCACCGTGCCACCGCCCCGCGCCGCGGTGGCGTCGCGGCCAGCGATCGGAGCCCTCCGCATCGTCGTGCCGCTTGCGATCGGCGCTGCCATCGCGATCACGCCCGTCCCCGAAGGCCTGCCGCGTGATGCGTGGCTCTATTTCGCCCTGTTCACAACGGTTATCGCGGCTCTCATCACCGAGCCCATCCCGCCGGCGATCATCGGGATGGGAGGCGTTATCGCCGCCGCGGTCCTCGGCCTGGTTCGCGACGGGCCCGCGCCATCGGCGCAGTGGGCGCTCAGCGGATTCGCCAACTCCACGGTGTGGCTCATCTTCGCCGGCTACATGTTCACGCTGGGCTACACACAAACGGGCCTGGGCAGACGCATCGCGCTGCACCTGGTGCGTCTGCTCGGGAAACGCACGCTCGGCCTGGGTTACGCCGTCGCGCTCGCCGATCTGGCGCTTGCTCCCTTTACCGCGTCGGCCACGGCTCGCAGCGCAGGAACCGTGTTCCCGGTCGTGAGGCAGATTCCCGAGCTGTACGCCTCCCGCCCGGACGATGGGACGGCGAGGAGGCTGGGCGCGTACGTGTTGTATACCGCGCTCGCGACGAGCTTCGTGACGAGCAGCATGTTCGTGACGGCTCTGGCCCCGAATACGCTGGCGCTGAGCGTGATGAACCAGGTCGCGGGCGTCTCGGTGTCGTGGCTCGACTGGTTCGTCGGCTTCGCGCCGGTCGGCATCACACTGCTGGTGGTCGTCCCGTTTCTTCTCTACAAGATCTACCCGCCCG
>DASTDR010000394.1:0-11525 GCA_035710265.1 Gemmatimonadales bacterium
CCAGGCGGGCGCGCATTTCCACGGCACCGCGGTCTGGTCGCTCTTTGCCGGTGACGTCACCGGACGGCTGTACGGGATCGCGCGCGGTGCGACGTACCTGTTGGCCAAAACGGAAGACGTGCGCAGCGAGACGCGGGTCGAGGAGGACAACTACGTCGCCGCGCTCGAGTGGGCCGACTCGATCGGCGTCGACATCATTTCGTCCAGTCTGGCGTATCTCGTTTTTGACAACGGGTTCTCCTACCAGCCGTCCCAGGTGAACGGCGACTTCGCGGTGACGACGATGGCCGTCGATGCAGCGGCTCGGCGCGGGATCATCGTGGTCACGGCAGCCGCGAACGAGGGCCCCGCCTTCCGCACGATTTGGACGCCGGCGGATGCCGATTCGGCGCTCGCGATCGGGGCTGAAGATTCGCTGGGCGGCATCGCTTTCTTTTCCAGCCGCGGGCCGACCGCCGACGGACGGCTGAAGCCCGATTTCACGGCACCCGGCGTCGCGGTGTGCGTCGTCGTCGGGCCGAACCAGCTGTTCCGCCAGGCGGGGACTTCGTTCGCCACGCCGCTGGCGGCCGCGGGCATCGCGCTGATGAAGGAGCTGTTTCCGACGCTCGGTCCGATCGCGATGCGCGACACGCTCCGACGCTTCGCGTCGAGGAACACAACGCCGGATTCCACGTTCGGGTGGGGCCGGCCGGACTTCGCCGCGTCGGCCGGACTGTCGTCGCATCTCAACGCCATTGCGCCAGTGACGAGCCCGCTCACGACGATTGTGCCCACGTTCTCCTGGAACGCGGGGACGCTCACGGGAGCGACGGTGACCTACCGCCTGCGCGTCGCGCGTGACAGTGCGTTCAGCAGCATCGTGCTCGATACCACCGTCGGAAGCGCGACGAGCTTCACGTGGACTCGGCCGCTCAAGGGCCCGCCGATCTTCTGGCGGGTGGATGGCCGAACCGATGTGGGCGATACCGCCAGCACGGGCCGCATCGGCCCGCTGGAAGTTCCGCTCTGGGCCATCCCCACCGCGCTCAGCGCGCCGGGTGGTGCGGTCACCGACTCCGCGCAGCCGACGTTCACGTGGGATCCCATCACAGTGCCCACGCCACCCGGCCCATTTACGTATGACCTGCAGCTTGTGCGCGTCGAAAACGGATTGCTCGAATTCGGAGTCGCGGGACTTCAGGACACCTTCTATCGAGCGATGGCGCCGCTCGAAGTAAACCGGTCGTATCGCTGGACTTTGACCGTGCACGCCGGGGCGGATACCTCGATCGTGCGCAGTCAGGGCACGTTCCTGGTTCTGGACGGCGGGACGCCGACCGCGACCCTGCTGTATCAGAACTTCCCCAACCCATTCCCCAGCGCGGTCCGCGATTCGACGTGTCTCTGGTTCGATCTCGCGGTAAGCGGCATGGTGGAGCTCGACATCCTGGACCTGCGCGGGAACCCCGTGAAGCGATTCATTCCCGGGGCCGATTTCCCGGCCTTCATGAGCGCCGGCCGGTACGGGCGTGGGACACCGGGCGCTGGTTCGACCTGCGACCCGCGGCTGATGTGGGATGGCCGTTCAGACAGTGGGCAGATGTTGCCCGCCGGCGTATATCTCGCCAAGCTCAAGGCACCTGGGATGCTCGTGTTCAAGCGGATCGTCTTTCGGGGAAAGTGAGTATGGAGCTCGTCACCGTCGGTACCGGCACCGTCGCGCCATCGGCAAAGCGCACGTGCCCCTCGCATTGGGTCACGCGCGGGGATCTGCGCGTGCTGCTCGACTGCGGGTCGGGCACGCTGCACCGGCTCGCGGAGTTCGGGTTGCCGTGGCAGCAGGTGACGCACGTCATTCTCACGCACTTTCATCCCGATCACTGGAGTGAGCTGCCAATGCTGGTGTACGCCCTCAAGTACACCGCGCAGCCGCCGCGCACCGAGCCGTTCGTCATCCTCGGACCGCCCGGCGTAGTGCAGCTGATTCGGACCCTCGCGGAAGGCTACGGCAGCTGGCTGCTCGATCCCGGCTTTCCGATCGGCATTCTCGACGTGCGCGACGGCGAGCCGTTCCCGCTGAATGCCGATGTGAGTCTGGAAACGTTCCCGGTCCCGCACACCGATGAGAGTGTGGCGCTCTCACTTGTGGCGCCGGAGGGGCGTCTCGTCTACACCGGCGATACCGGGCCCTCGAGTGAGCTCGCCCGCTGGGCGACCGGATGCGATTTGTTGCTCGCGGAGTGTTCCTTGCCGGAGTCGATGGCCATGGACAATCACCTGACGCCGGAGCGCGCCGGCGATCTGGCAAAGGAAGCGGGGGCCAAGCGTCTAGTCTTGACGCACTTCTATCCTCCGGTAGAAACTTCGGACCCGGCAAAACTTGCCGGCAAGCGTTTCGGCGGTCCGGTGACCGCCGCGCAGGACGGCGATCGCTTCACTATTGGCGACGGGAGACGTTAGACGTGCTGATCGTCATGCGGCATGGAGCCACGCGCGAGGAAGTCCAGAAAGTCGTCTCCGTTATCGAGGAGATGGGCTATGAGGCGCAGCCCATGCCCGGCGCGCAGCGCACCGCCGTCGGCCTCGTGGGCAATGACGGCCGCGTCGACGCCTCGCGGCTCGAGGGACTTCCAGGGGTTCAGGAAGTCATCCACGTCTCGCAGCCGTACAAGCAGGTCAGCCGCGAATGGAAGAGCGAATCGACCGTCGTGAAACTCCCCGGTGGCGTCGCGATCGGCGCCACCGACGTCGTCGCGATCGCGGGCCCCTGCTCCGTGGAGAACGAGCGCCAGATTCTCGAGGCCGCGCGGCAGGTCAAGGAAGCGGGCGCGGTGATCCTGCGTGGCGGCGCCTGGAAACCCCGCAGCTCGCCATACTCGTTTCAGGGCCTGGGAAAGCCGGGCCTGCGCCTGCTCGCGAAAGCGCGTGAAGAGACCGGCCTCTTGATCTGCACCGAAGCGATGGACGAGAGCGGTCTACAGTGGGTCGCCGAGACGAGCGATATCGTGCAGATCGGCGCTCGCAACATGCAGAACTTCTCACTGCTCAAGGTGGCCGGCCGCTGCGGCAAGCCGGTGATGCTGAAGCGCGGGATCAGCGCCACGATCCAGGAGCTGCTGCTGTCGGCCGAGTACCTGCTCGCCGAGGGCAATCACGACGTGATCCTGTGCGAGCGTGGTGTACGCAGCTTCGATACCGCGACGCGCAATCTGTTCGACCTCACCGCGATTCCGGTGGTGCACAAGCTGTCGCATCTGCCGATCATCGCCGACCCGTCCCACGGCACCGGGCTGCGCGACAAGGTCATTCCGATGGCGCGCGCCGCGGTGGCCGCCGGCGCCGACGGGATCATGGTGGAAGTGCATCCCAATCCCGAAGAGGCGCTCTCGGACGGCGCGCAGTCACTGTTTCCCGATCAGTTCTCCCAGCTGATGCGGGAAGTCCGGATCATTGCGGAAGCGATTGGGAGACGGGTCGCGGAGCCCGCCGCGGTGGGTGCATGACGGGCGGACGGGCGGGCGGACGGGCGGGCGGCGTGATGCTGCTCGCGACAGTGCTGTTGGTGACGGCCCGTCCGCCCGTCAGCCCGTCTGCCCAACCGGACCCCTGGCCAATACTCGACCGCGCCACGGCATCGTTCGATACCGTCAAGACCCTCCAAGCCGACTTCACTCAGATCATCGAAAACCCGATGCTAGGGGATCCGGACACGACGCGCGGCAGGCTCTATCAGCAGAAGCCGAGCTCGTTCGCGATGCGGTTCACGGAGCCCAAGAACGATCGCATCGTCGCCGACGGCCGCTACCTGTGGCTGTACACGCCCAGCTCCACGCCGGGCCAGGTTATTCGCAGCGCCATCCCCGGCACCGGAAACACCGGGCCGAACCTCATCGGGCAATTCGTAGAGCGGCCGCGCGAACGCTACGATGCGACTTACGTGCGTGCCGACTCACAGGCGAGCGGCGTGGCGGATGGGATCAAGCTGGTGCCGCGCGCGGCCGACGCGCCCTATTCGGAAGCGACGATCTGGATCGACCGCAAGACCAATCTCGTACGTCGCATCGAGATCGTGGAAACCTCAGGGCAACGACGGACGATCGTGCTGCGCAACGTGGTGGTGAACCGGCCGGTGGCGTCGCGGGAGTTTGCGTTCTCACCTCCGGGCGGAGTACGAGTCGTCGATCAGTAGTACTCGCGTGGGTGCGGAGCGGTTTGTTCCGGGCCTACGTCGTCCGCTTCACACTTCTGTGGATCGCCGCGAAAGCCGCCAATTCTTTCTATGCCCGCCTCCTGCTCCTTCCACCCTTCGGGTTTCGCCCGTGGAGCGAGATCGTCATCTGCGTGATCGAGCTCGCCGTGCTGACGCTCTTCATTCGCCAAGCCAACGAGGACATCCTGCTGGGGAACTTGGGACTGCGGCTCGGGATTGCCCTGCTTCCGTTTGTCCCATTGCACTTCCTGCTGAGCGGCGTGCTCGCCCTCATCGCGTGACCGATCCTCCAGTTCTGGCCGCGGATGGTGTAACACTGACGCTGGGGGGCCGGCCAATCCTTCAGTCGGCGTACGTCGATGCGGTGGCCGGAACCATCACCGCGCTGGTCGGCCGTTCGGGGGCCGGGAAGACGACGCTGTTCGCGGTGCTTGTCGGGCGGCGGCGGCCGCTGCGTGGAACGGTCCGCTGGGCAGGAAGTTTCATCGCGCGACCATCGCTCCCCGATCTGGCGCAGCTCGGCTTGTTCTTTCACCCCGACCGGCCGTGGCTCGCACGGCAGCTCACACTCGCCGAGCACGCTTCCCTGTTTGGGCTTCAAGACTGGCGGGACTCCGCAGAGATGCTTGGCATTGCGAGCTGTGCCGACCAGCCGGTCGGCACGCTGTCGGGGGGCCAACTGCGCCTAGCCGAGCTGACGCTGGCCGTGGCGCGCAAGCCTCGCGTTGCCCTGCTCGACGAGCCGTTTCGTGGACTCGAGCCAAAGCAGCGCGAGCGGGTTGCGGCAGCTCTCAGGCACCTGGCGAACCACGGATGTGCCGTATTGTACGCCGATCACGATGTGGAAACGGTGCGCGTGACCGCGGATCGGCTGTTCAGTATTGAGGAAGGTGCAACTCGGCTGGTAGCCGACTTCCAGAGTCGGCCGTTACACGAGTGGTATCACACATGGCCGACCTGACCGGTATCGGACCTACCTCGGCGCCGGCCGGATCACAGGTGGTAGATCAGTAGCTAGCGCCTCCGCCACCTTCTCGGCGGTCTGCTCGTCCATTCCCTGCTTTTGTGCCAACTCGAGCGCCGCGCGTCCGAGCGCGCGATAGAGCTTCGCATCATCCATCGCCAGCGAGCGCAGATGGCGATCGATCGTGGCGGTATCGCCGCGCATCACCGGCCCCGTGAGCGCCTCGCGCGGCTCATGGTTGCTCAGGTTCTCGAACGTTCCTTCCACGAGCGGCCTGAGCGCCGCCCAGGCGTCCGCGTCGGATAGCCCGGCATGCCGCAACAGGCGCTGCGCCACCGCCTCCACCACGACGAGATAGTTCGACGCGAACACCGCGCCGGCGTGGTAGATCGGCTTCGCTTTGGTCGCGATGCGGAATGGGCGCATCCCCATCGCTTTGGCCAACTGCTCGCCGGCCTCTTCGGCGCGCGGCATCCCCTCCACCGCGGCCCATGCGCCTTTCAGCCGCGCCGGCGCCCGCTCGGGCTCGACGATCGTTTGCAGCGGATGGAACGACCCCAGCGCGGCGCGGCTCGTGACCAGCGGGCCGAGCGCTTCCTGACCCTGGGCGCCGGAGAGATGGAGGACGACGTGGCGCTCGGTAATCGCGCGGGTCTTGGCGAGTGAGGTGGCGAGCGGCGTGATGGCGTCATCCCGCACGGCCAGGATGACAATCTCGACGTCGTCGAGCCAGGGCGGTGGGCTGATGCCATCACCCACGGTCATCGTCAGCGGTTTGGGAAGGCTCTTCTTATGGCGCCCGTGGAGGCAGACCGTGAAGCCTGCCTGGGTCAATGCGAGCGCGAGTCCTGCTCCCGCGCGACCGGGCCCGATGAGCCCGATCGCGCGGGAAGCCTGCTGCTTCACCGATTGCGGACCGTCGAGGGAGCGGGAGGAGTCGTCGCTAGCGTGAGCAGGTCCTGCGGCGTCTTGGCCTTTTGCGCCAGTGCGAGCGCGCGCTTCACCTGCTGATCGTCGGTCATGCGGCGGCGGAATTCCGCCGAGCGCCCGAAGACGTAGCGAGCGGCCTCGTAGCCCAGCTCCTGCTGAATCAGCGTGCGCGCACCTGCCACCGCCGAATCGGACAGATCGGCGCCCTTGGCGCGGATCCGGCGCACGATCTCGTCCACCATGCCATCGGTGACCTGGAAATTCTGATTCGCCAGCCGGTTTCCTTCTTTCAGCTCGATCGCGTAACCCGTTAACGCGTCGCGGTACACGGGAATCTTGTCGCCCAGCGCGCGGATGAACGTACGCTCGGCGCTCGTGAACGTGTCAGCCATGACATAGATGTCCGGACGAATGCCGCCGCCACCGTACACCGTGCGCCCGGCGTCGGTCTTGAACGCGAGCGTCGTGTCAGGCTTGGAATCCTGCCCGCGCTGCGCCGCGATCACCTGAGCCTCCTGCTCGGCTTCGGTACGCGTCACGCGCTGAATCGTGCGGCCGCTCGGCGTAAACCAACGCGCGGTCGTGAGCTTGAGCCCCGTCTCGGGCGTCAGGCGCCAGAACGACTGCACCAGACCCTTGCCGAACGTCGGTGTGCCGACGAGCACCGCGCGGTCGTGATCCTGCAACGCGCCGGCGATGATCTCCGCGGCGCTCGCCGAACCGCCGTTGACGATGACCACGATCGGCAGGCGGGGCCAGGACTGCGGCTTCGAGTCGCTGAACTCATGCGACGAGCCGGGGGCCCGTCCGCGCGTCTCGACGATCGCCTTGCCGGGATCGAGGAACAGATCGGACACGGCCACGCCCTGATCGAGCAATCCGCCCGGATTGCCGCGCAGGTCAAAGATCAGCGACTTCATCCCCTGCTTGAGCAGTGTGTCGATCGCTGCCGCGACTTCACGGGTGGAGGCCTCGCTCACGGGCGAGAGCGCGATGTAGCCGACTTTGTCGTCGAGCATCATCGTGATGCGCGGGTCGACCGAGCGCACGTGGATCGTCGCGCGAGTCAGATTGAACTTGATCGGCTCGTCGATGCCGGTGCGGCGGATCAACAGCGCAGCCTTGGCGCCCACCGGACCGCGCAGCTCCTTCACCGCCTTCTCCTGATTCCAGCCTTCCGTGGAGCGGCCATCGAGCTCGATGATGCGGTCGCCGGTCTGGACGCCCGCACGCTCGGCCGGCGTGTCCGGCAGCGGCGCGATCACGGTGATCCAGCCGCCGCGGACGTCGATCTGAATGCCCAGGCCGGAATAATTCCCGGTCGTGGCTTCCGAGAGTTGGCGGAAGTCATCGGGCTTCAGGAAGACCGAGTACGGATCGCCCAGCTGATCGAGCATCCCGTCGATCGCCATTTGATAGAGCCGGCGTTCGTCGAGCGAATCGACGTAGTAGTCGGCGACGTGCGCCAGCACGTCATCGAACAACCGCGCCTGCTGGTAGACCGACCCGGCCGGCTCCGTCTGCCGCTGCAAGAACCACCCGCCGCTCATCAGCGCGGCGAGTCCGACGACGGCAACCAGAGCCCCCTTATGACGAATCATCATGCGCCTCTCAGTGACGGTGTCCGTGGGGTGACCGCCGCGATCTGCTGCCAGGCGGCGTCCTGGACGGCCTTCTTGGATTGACTAGCATCAATATGAACAATCCCGGGCCCGGATGCGCTACGATAGGCCTCCAGGACCCGTGTGTGAAACCTGTCATCTTCTCGCTCGATGCGGTCCTTCACCTTCCCTGCCGTTTTTTGCCGCTCCCGCCCGACAGACACAGGGATATCGAGCACCAGGGTGAGATCCGGGGTCAGGCCTCCAGTTGCGACTCGCAAGGCCGCTTCGACGTCGTCGCGCGACAGGCCTCGACCCGCCACCTGGTAGGCCATGGTAGATAGGCCAAACCGGTCGGCAATCACAATCTGACCATCGGCCAATGCCGGGCGGATCACGCGCTCCACCAGGTCGGCCCGGGCCGCCAGGAACAGAAACAGCTCAGCGCCGTACGCCCGGTCGTGGCGGGACTTGAGGGCCAGCTTTCGCGCTGCTTCCGCGATCGGCGTTCCGCCCGGCTCGCGGACCGTGAGGACTCTCTGGCCTTCGGCGCGCAGCTGACCGCCAAGCCAGCGCACGAGCGTGGACTTGCCAGCTCCCTCAGGCCCCTCCACCACGACGAATGTCATCCGAGGGTGATGATAGGGCTCGCCGCCCCCTTCTTGATACCCTCGTAGATGCGGGCATTAATCCTGGCCATCAGCTTTTCGAAGTTCGCCTGGGCGGCAACCATCTGCTGGTACACTGAGTTCGACTGCACGCTTTGCAAAGCCCGGTCGTACTTCTCGACCTGTTCCTTCGAGGGCTCGGTGCCCTGCTGCGCGACGCGCTCAATCTCCTGCGCCAGCTGCTCCGCTTCAGCAAGCACCTTCTGCACCGCCTGGTCTTCGCGCAGCGCTTCGGTTGCGCGGCGCAGCGCCTTGTATTCGTCGGTCTGGCCGAGTACGCGCCCTAAGTCTTCCGCTTTTTCCTCGAGCACTAATCCTCCTTTATTGAAAGCGCGTACCGGGGACAACCAAATACATCGTTATAGATAGCGACGTTCCAGCCATAATCGCGGCCCAGCGCACGAACGGCATCGGCCCGCCGTTCGTCGATTTCGAGCGCCAGGAGGCCGCCGCGCTCGAGCAACGCCCCGGCGCCAGCCAAGATCCCGCGGGTTGCATCGAGCCCGCCGGCGCCGCTCACCAGGGCCTCGCGCGGCTCGAATTCCCGGACGGATGGATCCAGCTCGGCAAACTCAGCATCGGTCAGGTACGGCGGGTTCGCGACGATGACGCGGTACGCGCCCCACTCCCCCTTGTCCACCAGCGGTGTGAGCAGGTTCCCCTCGCGGATTTCGACCGGCGTCCTGGGGGCGACCCGTTGCACATTCTCACGTGCGAGCGCAGCCGCACCAGGCGACTGCTCGACCGCGACGATTCTCTCGAAATCCCCCTCGACCGCCAATGACAGCGCAATGCATCCGGAACCGGCCCCGATGTCAGCCGCGAGTCCACGCTTCCCGTTTCCCGCGTCCCGTTTCCCGTGGTTCAAGACGAGATCGACGAGCCCCTCGGTCTCCGGCCGTGGAATCAGCGCGCGCGGGTCGATGGCGAGATCGAGGGTGCGAAATCCGGCGCGACCGGCGGTATACGCGAACGGCACGCCACGTTTGCGATCCTCCACTGCCTTCCAGAATCGCTTTACGACGTCGGGGGCAGGCTCGCTTTCCCGCTTGAGCCAGACTTCGGCGGGCTTGATGCCGGCGACCGCCGCCCACAGCGCCGACGCTTCATCAGGCCCCAGCCCCTCCCCCGAGGCCCGGGACAGCTCATCGGCGATCCGTCGGAGCATCCGCACTTCAGACACCCGCGCGCTCCTTTTCCTGCGCTTCCTTGAGCGCGGCGATCAGATCGTCGAGCTTGCCGTCCATCACTTCATCGATGTTGTGGGTCGTGAAATGAATGCGATGGTCGGTAACGCGGTTTTGCGGGAAGTTGTACGTGCGCACTTTCTGCGAGCGATCGCCCGTGCCGACCTGGGCGCGTCGCTCGCGCGCGCGCGCGGCTTCCTGCTCGGCGACCATGCGGTCGAGCAGGCGCGAGCGCAGGATCTCGAGCGCCTTGATCTTGTTCTGCAGCTGCGATTTCTGATCCTGGCACTTCACTTCGAGCCCCGTCGGCAGGTGCGTCACCCGGACCGCGCTGTCCGTCGTGTTGACGCTCTGACCGCCCGGTCCCCCGGAGCGGAACACGTCGATCCGCAACTCCTTGTCTTCGATTTTGAGATCGACGTCTTCGGCTTCAGGCAGGACCGCGACGGTGGCCGCGGATGTGTGGATTCGCCCCTGCTGCTCCGTGACGGGCACGCGCTGGACGCGATGCACGCCCGACTCGTAGCGCAGCGTGCCGTATGCCTTGGGGCCGCGCGCGGCAAAGATGGCTTCCTTCAGGCCACCCAGCGTTCCTTCGGAGAGCGACAGAATCTCGACTTTCCAGCCGCGCCGCTCGGAGAAGCGCGTGTACATGCGAAACACGTCGGCGGCAAACAGCGCCGCCTCGTCACCACCGGTTCCCGCACGGATCTCGACGATGGCGTCGCGGTCGTCGAACGGATCGGTGGGCGTGAGCAGCTCGTCGAGCTCGGCCTCGAGGCGCTCGATTTCAGGACCGATGCGCTCGAGGTCGGAACGCGCGAGCTGCGAGAGCTCGGGGTCCTTGTCGGCCAAGACCTCGCGCGCCTGCGCGCGCTCGGACGCCAACCGTTCGAGCCGGAGATGGGTGAGACGAATCGCCTCGAGCTGGGCGTGCTCGCGGCCGAGGGCTTTTAGTTTGGCTGGATTCCGCGCCGTGGCGGGGTCGGCCAGCTGGCGAGCGACCTCCTCCGCCCGGGCGAGCGCCTGGCGGAGTCTGTCGTCCACCGGATCAGCTCGCTCCGGCCTTGGCCTTGGTTCCGTACTTCTGGCGGAAGCGCTCCACGCGGCCGGCGGTGTCGAGGAGCTTCTGCTTGCCCGTGAAGAACGGGTGGCAGCTGGCGCAGACTTCAACGTGAATCACAGGCATGGTCGAGCGCGTGACGAAGGAATTGCCGCACGCGCACTGGACGCTAGCCCGCCGATATCGGGGATGAATTCCGGGTTTCACTGACGTTCCTTGCCTTAAGTCCGTACGGTTTTCAGCGCGCGGAAATATAGCCGGGACATGAACTTGGAAGCAAGGCTCGTCCCCGAACTTCATTTGACACCGCCGAATCATCATCGTAAGCTGTTCGGCGTGTCTGCCATGGAAGTTTTGCAGAAAGTCCCCCTGTTCAGTCAGCTCGCCCCCGCAGACCTCCAGCGGGTGGTGGACGTCACGCGCGACCGTGCCTACCCCAAGAACTCCGTCATCCTCTTTGAAGACGATCCCGGCGACGCGCTCTACGTCGTGGCCAAGGGCCAGGTAAAAGTCGTCCTCATCGGCGAGGACGGGCGCGAAGTCATTCTCTCCGTGCTGGGCGAAGGCGAGTTCTTCGGCGAGATGGCGTTGATCGACGACGAGCCCCGCTCGGCGCACGTCATCGCGATGGAAGATTCGACGCTGCTGGTGGTGCGGCGGGAAGACTTCCAGGGTATTCTCGAGCACTCGGCCGGCATCGCGCTCTCCCTGTTGCGCGAGTTGTCGCGCCGGCTGCGGCGTGTGGATGAAAAAGTCGGCAGCCTCGTGCTGCTCGATGTGCACGGCCGCGTCGCGCAACTCCTGCTCGACCTCGCCGACGAAACCGACGGGCAGCGGATCACGCGGCGCCTCACGCACCACACGATCGCGCAGATGATCGGCTCGTCGCGCGAAACGGTGTCGCGCACGATGCGCGAGCT
>DASTDR010000395.1:0-5754 GCA_035710265.1 Gemmatimonadales bacterium
TGCCGCCTTCCACAGGTACGGATAGAAACCGAACACGGTGGCGGCCACGAGCGCCGAGCGGCGGCCGGCCACGTGCGTGACCGTCAGGAACAGCCCGGCGACCGCGCCCGCCCAGATCAGCACGTGCAAGACGTAGTTCGCCGTCAGAGGTTGAAAGATCTGGTTCGCCAGGTAACCGGGCAGGATGAGCGACAGCCGCGTCGGATAGTAGGTCGTGGGGAACAGCGCCTTGAGTGCCTCCGTGTTCCGGTACAGGCCGTAGTACACCCACGGGTCAATGCTCCCCGCCGGATTGAAGATCAGAGCCCGGTCCCCCGTCAGGACGACTGTTGGAACCAGCATCAGGAGAAGTACGGGCAGGACCGCCTCGAACCTCCTGGAACTACCGACGGGAGCCGCATCGTGAATCATGCGGGCTACCGTTTCTTCACATACATCCCCGGCGGCGGCAGACCGCGGCGCGCCACGGGCAGCACCACACCCCGCAGATCGACCATCTGAGGTACGGCCTGCCAGGAGAAATCGAGCTGCCAGCAACGCTCGCCTATGGGGCGCATCGGCGCGTCCGACAACCCCCACGTCGGCGGGTTCACGTAGCTCACGCCGGACTGGTGCCATCGCCGGTCGCCCCAGGGCGCCTCGTTCTCGCGCCCGTCGTAGGCTCTGGGGTTCAACCGGTAACTGCCTTCGTGGTTCTCGTGATACACCGGCCCGCCGATGTCGGCGATCGTCAGCCCCGCCGACAGCGCCTTGACGAGCACGTTGCGATCGATGCCGATCCGTGCCACGCGATACACCTCGTTGAAGCCGCGGATCTCGTGAAACGACCCGCGGTCGAGGAGCACGAAATCGCCCGTGGCGCTGCCCATGTAGGGCGGCTTGAGGACGTGTGCGGGACCTGCCAGGTTCCGCGGGTCCTCGAGCGCGTCCCAGTCAACTCTGGAGAGTCCCGCCGGGAGATTCAGGTCGTGGCGCGGCGCCCTGTACAACACCCGCGGCCGGAGAGCGTCCTGCTGGAACGCGTCGAGCACTCGGCGCCCGAGGTACACGTCGCAGTTGGTCGCCAGGAGGAAGCGTCCGCTGGACCGGCGGATGCCGACGTTCTTCGCAAGGAACTCGAGGTACTCGAGCCTGGGATTCTGCGACAGCGCCTGCTGGTACGTGGCGTCGACGACGTACCAGGAACAGGCGAGGCGATCGAGATCCGGGACCGCTTCGAAGACCCGTTCGACCAGGAGCGGCGACCCGGGCGGCGGCGCCCACTCGACGAACACGATCTCGTGGGAGACGCCACGGGCCGTCAGCTCCCGATGGTTGAACTGGAGCGCGCGATGGAAGCGCCCGGCGAAATCGCCGCCGTAGCCGTCGTTCCGGCCGGTGAGGACGAGGCTGACGAGCGGCTCCGTTTCGGCACTCATGACTCGAGTCTACTGGAACGCCTGGAGTTCAAGAATCTCCACATGCAGGCGATAGTCACCTGCGGCCAGCACCTTCTGAATCGACGGCTGAAACCGCACGCCGTTGGCCGTGAGAGCCGCCCGGGCGAGCTCCAGCTGCTCGTCATCTTCCGCCAGCAGCGCGAGCCACTTCAGCTCGGGCTCTCGGAGGAGCGCCAGCTCCTTCTCGCCAAGATAGGGAAGGCCACGCTCCTCTGCCTGCAACCTGGAGTAGCCCCAGAGAAAAGTGGACTGGATCGACCACATGGAATTGAACCGTGATGTGTCGCTGTACCAGAAGCGGATGACGCCGGGATGCCTGGCTACGGTTGGAATGGTGTCGATGAACTGCAGCGCAACCGTGTACACGTTTTCCTCGGTATGCTCCGGATGCACTCGACTGTTGATCGCCCCCGCGTAGGTCGGTTGAGCAAAGCTGCTGAAAACCGTCAGCCCCAGCGCGGCGCTCGCGAGCACCGGCATGATCGTTCGCCCGGGTGCAAGCACCCTCGCAAGAACGACGAGCACGCCGGCAACGATGGCGAGCAGAAAATGCCGTTCGACCGTCGCGATCGTGAGCAGAGGCCAGTCGAACGAGTACAGAATCCAAGGCCCGGCCGCACACACCACGAGAACCGACGCGCTGGCGATTTTCATGCGCGAAGACCTGCGCTCCCAGATGGCCGCAACGGTGAGCGCCAGCAGCAGGAACACCGACGGCAGAGCGAACCCAAAGTAGTTGAGGAGCTCGAGCGTGTTGCCGTTCAGGAGGAACTGGTGGATGTAGAGCAGGCTCGCGGCGCAGGCTGCGCCCGACCCCAGCGCCGCCGCCTGGATCGAAATGCGGCGTCCGACGGACGCGAGCAGAGCCGTCGCCGTCAGAAACAACGGCGTGAGCACGGCAAATTCCCGGAGCACCCATGTGGGGTCGTTGGTCCGCCACTTGGTCGTGCCTCCGTCCACGAGAAAGGTCACGATTAACACGGTTGACGACCAGATGTCCCATCTGTCCAGGACCGACCAGTAGTACAGCCACCCGGCAGCGGTCAGGACGATCGGACCGACGGAGAACCAGGCAAGCCGACCGGCCAGGATCCGGAACCCACGGCCCGAGACGACCCACGCCATGCCGTACGCCGCGACGTAGACACCGAGCGGCGCGACACCAAAGACATTGCTGTGGATCATCAGGCCGGCCAGAAACCCGGCAGCGAGATCGAGCAGCCGGCGGCGGCGGTGTTCGACCTGAAGCAGGCACACCGCACCAAGAAGGCACGGGACGGCCGTCGCGCTCGGATAGTCCCAGAGCACCGTGCGAGCCAGGAAGGGGCTGGTCACCAGCACGGCGACCAGCGCCATCGCCAGCGGCCGGCCGTAGCGCTGCCTGAGCAGGAAGTAGAAAGGCACGCTGCCGGCGAGCACGACCAGGTATCGCCAGAGCAGATAGCCGGGAAGCGCGCCGACGAGCGCCGCCAGCATCCGTGCGGGAAGGATGTGGCCGAACCTGACGCTGTAGTACGTGGGACCGTAGCGCTCGAGGAGATCCTGGAAATTGTGGATGTAGCCCGTGTACACGTACGGGTCGATGAACCCGTTCTGCACCATCGGCCTGAAGTTCATCAGCCAGAAAGCCGCAACGGGCAGGAACAGGAGGAACGCGGCTTCGCCGGCGGACTCGAACAGCGCGCGTCGAGTTGGCGGCCCGGGCGCGTCAGACCGAGGCGCCGCTTCGCTGACGGGACACCACCGATCGCGTGCGCACGTCGAGGACGTTGGCGGCTCCTTCGAGGATGTCGAGTTTCACTTCGACGGCCATGAGCAGTTCGCGCGCGGCCGCCAGGTCGCGCTCGGCAACGGTGAGACGCTTTTGCAGTGCCTGCAGGTTCGACACCCGCTGCTGAAGATCCTTCGCGACGCGGGCCTTCATCTTGGCGTCGAGCGAGAGTCGTGCGAGGCGCTCCTTTATTTCGCGCACCTTGGCCTTCGAATCTTGCGTCGAGATCCTGAGCTCATCGGCCTCTCGTCGCAGGGCCTCGTAGCGTCCCGCAGGGACGAGCCCGAATGCCGCGAGGAGCTTTATCAGCAGGCGCTTCACGTCAGCGCCGGAGTATACTACACGCGTTTTTTCTCCATCTTCTGCGGGTAAACAACGAGTGAGCGCCGCTCGCGAGCCGTCGGAACGACTGCTCAGGCTCGGGCAGATTCTGTCGCAGCAGACGATCGACGGCCGAGACACCGCCGACGCCGATCCCTTGCGCACTCGCGAGCTTCAGACCGAGCGCATCCGTCTGCTCACGCTGGAACTTCAGCACGGCAGTATCCACCACGACCAGATCGATGCCGTCGCCATGCGTCTGCTGTTGAACGACTGCGCTGCGGCGGTGGCAGCCTTGCGCAACATCGCCCGGCAGGCCGAATCGCTGCTGACCGCTGCGTCGGGTTCGGTCAAAGAGGCGCAGCGCTATCTGAAGCGCCAGGAAAAATGGAGGCGAAAGCAGGAAGCCCGATCGACTGACAGCTAGCCCGACGTGGACGATCGGGGAACGGAGGCCGTGGCCGGTACTTCAACCCCTTTCAACGTCACCATGGGACCCACGGCGCTCCAGTCGAATTCAAGGAAAGACGTGCATGCGTCCATCTGCCGCTCCGGCGCGTGCGCAAGACCCCATTCGGGTCCGTTGACATAGATCACGGAGCTTCTCCATCGCTTGCCCCAGGGCGAGGCCTCTGGCCGCGTACGATAGCGAGCCTCCTGTGCATTAAAGGTCCCGCGGCCGACGTGATAGACGGGCGAGCCAAGATCGACCAGCCGCACGCCGCACGCGTGGGCCTTCATGCAGAAATTGCTGTCAATGTGGATCTTGGCGACCCGGTAGACCTCGTTGAACCCGCCCAGCCGATGATACGTTCCACGGTCGAGCAACTGGAAGTCGCCCGACGCGTTCGTGAAGTACGGCGGGCAGATGGTATTGACCGCGTCGTAATTGCGGTCGTCCTCGAGCAGTTCCCAGTCGACGTTGTTGTAGTCGCCGGACTCCTTCAGATCGAATCGGGTCGCGCGATAGAGAATGCCCTCCTCCAGCGATGCGGACTCGAATCGACCTATCACCCCACGACCGAAGTAGATGTCGGTATTGGTCGCGAGCACGTACCGTCCGCGCGCCCGACGGATCCCGACGTTCTTCGCCAGGAACTCGTGGAACTGCAGGCGCGGGTTCAGGTTGCGCGCGTCATGATACGCGGGGTCCACCACGTAGCAGCGGAGCGACGACGGTCCCAGCTCGGGGAATTCCGCCTCGAGGAGCGCCGCGAGATACGGAGCCCGTTCGACCGGCCTCCATTCGACGAACACGAACTCGTGGTCGATCCCGGCCTCACTGAGCACGGCGTGATTGAAGCGCAGTGCGCGAAAGAAGCGTCCGTTGAAGTCGCCCCCGAAATCGTCGTTCCGGCCGGTGACGACAATGCTGAGATACGGCGCGGCGGCGGTCATCGCCGCCCCGGAGGCCCGCCGCGGCTGCCGCGCGCCGTGACGCACAGATGCCAGCCCAGGCGGTGTTCGAGCGCGCGCATCGCCGGGTTCGGTAGCCACCGCAGCGGGATCGTCTTGACGTACCGGTACTGGACGTAGTCGGCCACGCGATACGGGAAGATGTGGTCCACGAAGACGTCCTGCACGATGAAGCCGGTCCGTTCGAGCAGCTCCCGCACGGATCGACGCGTGTAGGTGTAGGTCACCGGGCAGCCGGTCTGCGCCTCGGAGTTGCGCGCCACCGCCTCGTCCAGCCTCCAGAACGCCCCGTGCGCCTCGCGAAACAGGATCGCGAAGACCTTCCAGGCCCACCGGTGGTACACCATCATCTTGAACGTCGTCCCGGGTCCGGTGTAGTGGCGCCTGATCTGCTCGAGCGCGCGCTCCGGGTGGGGCGTGTGGTGGATTACGCCGAACGAGTAAACGAGATCGTATTCCGCTGGCGCCACGAACTCGGACAGCCGTTCGGCGTCCGCCTCGATGAACTCGACGCGGTCCTCCAGGCCATACACTGAGGCGCGCTGGCGGGCAAGCCCGAGCGATGCGCTCGACAGGTCAACGGCGGTGACGCGCGCGCCCGCCCGTGCGAAGTTCATCGTGTCGGTACCGATGCCGCACCCGATTTCGAGGACCCGTTTGCCGGCCCACCGCGCGTGTTCCGCGAAGCCGGGAATGTGCGGTTCCACGAGGTACTTGCGTGCCTCGACCTGATCGAAATACTCCCGCGAGCCGACCGGCGCCGGCGAGTGGCGAAGATTACACGGCCGGCTGTTCCAGTAGTCGCGA
>DASTDR010000396.1:0-2044 GCA_035710265.1 Gemmatimonadales bacterium
GCCGGCAGCCGGCGCGTATTCGCCGTATGGGGTCCTGTACGGGTTCTCGACCGACCTCATCGAGCACATGGCGCTCAAGACTTTGCAGCCCGATACCGTGACGCACCTCGGCCTGGAAGATGTCTTTGTCGATGGGGACGCCAGCACTGGCAAACTCGCGTGGGTGAGCGGCTGGCGGAAATTGCCGCACCTCACGCCGGAAGTGGAAAAGCTGTTCGACTACCCCCAGCGGTTCGCTGAAGACGTGTTCGAGCGGGTCGAGCGTGCGCTGCGCAGACGGGCGTCCGGCGACGAGGCGAGCGCTGTTGTGAGGATCGGGCGCCTGTTCGTTTTCCACGAGGACGATCTGCCGGCCGATTCGAATGCGTCGTCGATTCCGGATCTTCCGGTCCGGTACATCGCCTCATCCGACGCGGAGCTTGTGGCTGTGCACAAGGCCGAGCCTTGTGACGAAGCGCAGCTCCTGAGCGGTCGCCGAGAGGGGAAGTACGTGCTCAGCTACAAGACGCCAGGCGGATGGGTCGGCATCACCAAGGCCGTCCTCACTGAAGTCTTAGGGGACGGCCGCGATGTGAGGATTGTGGGGCTGCCGTCTGTGGCCGCGGCAGTGTTGGCGCTGATGTGTCCCAATCTCACTGCCACCCGCCGTTACGCTTCTCCACCGGCAGGATCCGCATGAACGCTTCCACGGCGTGGATCTTGCCGTCGAAAACCTTGAAGGCCTCCCACACCGTCAGCTGATCGCCACCGCTCTTTTGTACGCCCCAGGCCATGCGCAGCCAGACGATGCCCATGCGCTCGTCCACGGCGATGACACGGGTCTGCACGTCGCCGAGGCGCTCGAAGATGGCGAGCGACTGCGTGGAGATGTTCTGGCAGCCCGGCGCGAACTTGCAGTCGGGCCCGGCCATCACCTGTCCGTTCTCGTAGCGATAGGCCTCGGGCGCGAAGGGGGCGTTCACGGCGGCGAAGGTCTTCGCGGCGTTGAGACCTTCAGGGTAGTGCAGCGCGGCCTTGATCGCCTCCTCGCGCGTCGCGAGCTGGTCGGGGCGGGGCGCGTAGTTCATCATCGCGCTCGGCGCGCTCAGGCCATCGATGTTGAAGATGAGGCCTTCGGAGCGGCTGCGGGTGGCCACCAGCTCGATCTCGGTGAGCTTGTCGGCGGCCACCTTCAGCCGCACGACCAGCAGCACGGGCGCCCCGGTCTCCTCCACCACGACATGGGCGCCCGCCACGCCGGCGCGTTCGTCGATGAAGTCCTGGCGGAAGCCCCGCAGGCGCGTCACCGTGCCCACGAGGCCCACCCTCGCGAGCGGCTTCTCGACGGCGTCCTCGGTGACGCGCAGCGTGTCGGCGACGGGCAGGCCGCTCACGTCGTGCTTCAGCAGCGCGTACAGCAGTTGCGTCACCTTGCCGCGCAGGCACTCGCGGTCACACGTCGCACTCGTGGGCTGTTTCAACTGCGCCGCGTTCGGGGCGGCAGCCCACGCGCAACACGCCAGCAGCAGCCCGACGATCATCGTGTGCTTCACGTCATCCCCCCAGGTGAGCGGGATTATACCGGCCTCTTCGACGGCGGTACCTTCTCATATTGAGTCGATTCAATACGATTTGAGTGCACGTATTGATTCGATCTAGAGTTGCCGCGTGACGGGTACTGCGCGAAAGGCCCGGCGAGGATCGCTCTCGCTCGCTCTTACCTTCGCGTTTGCGTGCTGCGCGGGAGCACTGCCGGCCCGTGCCCAGGTGGCGTCCGGTGAAATCACCGGCGTCGTGAAGGATTCGACCGGCGACGCCGTTCCCGGCGCGACCGTGACCATCACGGACCGGCGGACGAACCTCCAGCGGGTCGCCGTGTCCAGCGAAGACGGCGTCTACACCGCCGCAAGTCTGCCGCCGGGGGAATACCGTCTCGATATCGAACTCTCGGGCTTCAGGCCAGTGCGCCGCGAGGGCGTCCGGTTGTCGACCGGCGAGAAGGCGCGCATCGACTTCGAGCTCGGCGTCGGCGGCGTCGAGGAACGGGTGACGGTTGTCGGGGATG
>DASTDR010000397.1:0-10297 GCA_035710265.1 Gemmatimonadales bacterium
CGCTCTCTCGGCATCGCGCTGGCTGCGCTGCTCCCGGCGGGCCTGCTTGCGCAGGCGCCTGTCACCAAGGGCTCCAACGGTTCGGCTCCCACGCCACCCGCCGCCGCGGTCCGGCCCCACACGTTCAACGAGTTCGGCGGCACGCGGGTCGATCAGTACTACTGGCTCAAGGAGCGCAGCAACCCCGAAGTGATCAAGTACCTCGAGGATGAAAACGCGTACACCAAGGCGGTGATGGCACATACCGAGGCGCTCCAGGAACAGCTCTACAACGAATTGAAGGGTCGGGTCCTGCAGACCGACCAGTCGGTGCCGTTCC
The DNA here is from genome assembly GCA_035710265.1 of Gemmatimonadales bacterium. Classification (GTDB taxonomy): domain Bacteria; phylum Gemmatimonadota; class Gemmatimonadetes; order Gemmatimonadales; family GWC2-71-9; genus 20CM-2-65-7. The sequence continues at coordinate 320 of DASTDR010000397.1, forward strand.
GCGAAGGCAACTACTTCTACTACACCCGCTTCGTCGAAGGAAAGAACTATCCGATCTACGCCCGCAAACGCGGCGCGACCACGGCACCCGAAGAGATCATGCTCGACGTCAATGTGCTCGCCGAGGGGAAGTCCACGTATATCGTGCGCGCGTGGGATGTCAGCACGGCCGAGGATCTGCTCGCCTACGCCGTGGACACGACCGGCGGCCGCGTCAACACCATCCGCATCAAGAATCTCAAGACCGGTGAGCTGCTCTCCGATGTGATCCCGAACGCGATGGGCGGCTTCGCGTGGGCTGCGGACAACCGCACCATTTTCTACGTGAAGCCCGATCCGGTCTCGGTACGACCGTTCCAGGTCTGGCGTCATCGGCTCGGCACACCAGTGGCGAACGATCAAATGGTCTACGAAGACAAGGATGACACGTATTACGTCTCCGTCTTCACGACCAAGTCGCGCGCGTACGTCATGATCCAGTCATCGCAAACGCTGGCGACGGAATACAGCTACGTGCGGGCCGACCAGCCCGACCAGCCGTTCAAGGTCCTGATCCCGCGCCAACGCGGGCACGAGTACTTCGCCAACCATTTCGGCAATCACTTCTACCTGCTCTCGAACGACAATGCAAAGAACTTTCGCTTGCTGCGGACACCGGTCGCAAATCCCGGCAGGACCAACTGGGAGGAAGTGATCGCGCACCGGCCGGACGTCCTGATCGAGGACTTCGAGTTCTTCAAGGACTACCTCGTCCTCACGGAGCGCAAGGACGGGCTCATCCAGCTGCGCGTGCGTCCCTGGAGCGGCAGCGCCGAGCATTACATCACGTTCGACGATCAAGCGTATCTCGCGTATACGAGCACCAATCGCGAGTTCGACACGCCGCTGCTGCGGTTCGGTTACCAGTCGCTGACCACGCCGAACTCGACCTACGACTACGACATGAGCACGCGCCAGCGCACTCTGCTCAAGCGTGACCAAATCCTGGGCGGATTCGATCCCGCTAATTATGTGAGCGAGCGGTTCTACACGACGGCGCGGGACGGTGCGCGGGTGCCCGTATCGCTCGTGTACCGCAAAGGCACGGCACGACCCGCGCCTCTATTGTTGACAGGCTACGGCTCGTACGGCTCGAGCAGCGATCCGACGTTCTCCTCGGACCGGCTGTCGCTGCTCGATCGCGGCTTCGTGTTCGCGATCGCGCATATCCGCGGCGGGTCCGAGATGGGGCGCGCCTGGTACGAGGACGGCCGGCAGCTCAAGAAGAAGAACACGTTCAATGATTTCATCGACGTGGCCGATGATCTGATCAGGCGCGGCTACACGAAGTCGGACCGGCTGTTCGCGCGCGGTGCGAGCGCCGGCGGGCTGCTCATGGGCGCTGTCGTGAATGCGCGGCCGGAGCTGTGGCGCGGCATCATCGCGGGAGTGCCGTACGTCGACGTGATTACAACGATGAGCGACTCGACGATTCCGCTCACGACCGGTGAATACGACGAGTGGGGCAATCCGCACGACTCGACCTTCTACCGTTATATGCTGTCGTACTCACCCTACGACAACGTCGAGCGCAAAGCGTACCCCAACATGCTGCTCACGGCGGGGCTGTACGACACGCAGGTGCTGTACGTGGAGCCGGCGAAGTGGACGGCGCGGCTGCGGGCGATGAAGACCGATAACAATCGCCTGATTCTGCGGACCAACATGGAAGCCGGCCACAGTGGCGCCTCGGGACGCTACAAGCGCTGGCGCGATGTTGCGTTCGAGTACGCGTTCCTGCTCGATCTGGCGGGATTCAAGGACAAGCCGACGCCCTAACGGCCGCGACGGTTGGGGGTAGGAGAGCGCTTCGGGTGCCGGGGCGGGCCTTTCGGGACGGGGGAAGGGGGACGCGGGAAGGGTATGGCCTTACGCTTCCCTCTTCCCGCTTCACCCTTCCCCTTTTTCATATGACCCGATCCACCAGCGCCCCCAGAAACACGACGATACTGACGATCCCGTTGGCGGTGAAAAATGCGGCATTGAGTCGCGAAAGGTCGCCCGGCCGCACGAGCTGATGCTCCCACCCGATGATGCCCGCCCCGATGCCGACCGCGGCAAAATACGGCCAGCCCAGGCCCGCTCCATAGCCGAATCCCAACAGCCCGACGATCGCCAGCCCGTGCAACAGCTTCGCGAGCAGAATCGCCCGCGCCTGCCCCAACCGCACAACGGACGACCGCAGCCGCTCGGCACGATCGAACGCTTCGTCCTGGAGCGCGTAAAAGATGTCGAAGCCCGCGACCCAGCACGTCACGCCGAGCGCGATGACCAGCAGCAGCCACCACGGTTCGCTCCACGCCCCCGTGATGGCGATGTACCCACCCACGGGCGCAATCGCGAGCGAGGCTCCCAGCCAGAGATGGGTCCAGTCCGTGAAGCGTTTGGTATAGCTGTAGGTCGCGATCCAGATCAGCGCCACCGGAGCGAGCGCGGCGCACAGCGGATTCAGTGCCCAGGCCGCATACAGGAACAGCACCATTGCGGCAATGACCGCGCCCCATGCCTGGCTCACACTGAGGCGGCCTGAAGGCAATTCACGCCCCTGGGTGCGAGGGTTGCGCGCGTCGAGGCGCCGGTCGGCAATGCGGTTGAACCCCATCGCCACGAACCGCGCCGCCGTGAAGGCGATGACGACGAGCACGATGACGCGCCACGTCACCGCCCGCTCGTACGACGCCACAATGACACCGAGTAACGCAAACGGAAGCGCGAAAACCGTATGCGGGAGTTTTACGAAATTGGCGTAGCGAATGAACAGTGACTCGCCACCGAAGGTCTGACCCTCGCGCAGATTGCTCACCGTTTCAGCTCAGCTCTAATGTCCGGACAAACTTCGGCCCGCGACGGGCTTTGGTCGCCTGCTCGAACGCATACGCGATGCGCAACAGGACCGGCTCGCTCCACGCTCGGCCGTAGAAGGAGACACCGAGCGGCAGACCCATGTGGAACGCCGCGGGCACCGTAATGTGCGGATACCCCGCCACCGCCGGGAATTGCGAGCTGCCCGGCCCGCCGCCGCCGCCCCCGCCACCGGCCAGGTCCACGAGCGACGCCACCCCGCCCGACGGTCCCAGCATCGCATCGAGTTTGTGCTTCTCCATCGTCGCATCGATCCCCTTCGTGCGCGTGAGATCGATGCATTTCGCGCGCGCCTCGAGATACCCCGGCTCCGTGAGCGGTCCGCGCGCCTGGGACGCGATGAACAGCTCCTGTCCGAAAAACGGCATCTCTTCGGTCTTATGAGCCTCGTTGAAAGCGATCAGGTCCGCGAGGGTCCGGTACTTGATGGTCGCCGGCATCGTGGCCAGATAGGCGTTGAGGTCGGCCTTGAACTCATACTGCAGCACGTCCCGTTCCGCCGTCCCGAGCTGCCCCGCCGTTTCGATCGGCGCGGGATCCACGACCTCCGCGCCCTGCGCCTTCAGGACGACAATCGCCTGCTCCACCACGTTGTCGACGATCGGATTATTGCCGGGTCGCGCCTGCACGCCGATCCGCGCGCCCTTGAGACCGGCGGGATCGAGAAACGTCGTGTAGTCCGTCTCGATGTGACCTTCCGCCAGCGCGGTGGCCGGGTCGCGCGGATCGATCCCCGCGAGCACCGTGAGCAGCGCCGCGGCATCCGCCACGGAGCGGCACATCGGCCCCGCGGTGTCCTGGCTGTGCGCGATCGGGATGATTCCGGCACGGCTCACCAGGCCGACCGTCGGCTTGAATCCCACGATTCCACACGCATTCGAGGGACTGATGATGGACCCATCGGTCTCGGTGCCGATCGCCACCGCGCACAGGTTCGCACTCGCCGCTACCGCCGAACCCGAGCTCGAGCCCGAAGGGGTGCGGTCAAGTACGTACGGATTACGGCACTGCCGGCCGCGGCCGCTCCATCCGCTGGAAGAGCGGTTCGAGCGAAAGTTGGCCCACTCGGACAGATTCGCCTTCGCGATAATGACGGCGCCCGCGGCGCGCAGCCGCTCGACGATGAATGCGTCGCGCAGCGCGATGTTGCCTGCGAGCGCGAGTGATCCGGCCGTGGTCTGCATCCGGTCGTGCGTGTCGATGTTGTCCTTGATGCTGACCGGAATCCCGTGCAGCGGGCCTCGCACCTTGCCGTGCCGCCGCTCATCGTCCATCGCGTCCGCGATGGAGAGGGCGTCGGGGTTTGTTTCGAGCACGGCGCGCAGCACAGGTCCCTTGCGATCCAGGGCGGCGATGCGATCGAGATAGGCTTTCGCGATTCCACGCGCACTCAGACGGCCTGCGTTCATACCGTCCTGGAGCTGGGCAATGGTCGCCTCTTCGAGCGTGAATCCCTTCTGTGCGGCAGGCAGTCTTGCCGGCAGCAGGGCGCCCAGCGCGGCCAGCGTCGTGACTTCCGTGAATTCGCGGCGCGACAGTGGGGTCATCGTCAGCTCCCTAGATCGATACCGAGGTCGCGCCACATCGCATCGACTCTGGCCTTGGTGGCGTGGTCCATGACGATCTTGTTGGGCCAATCACGCGTGAAGCCTTCTTCCTTCCATTTGCGCGTGCCGTCGATACCCATTTTCGATCCGTAGGTAAACGCGCGGCTCGCATGATCGAGCACGTCGATCGGTCCCATCGTAAACCGCACGTCGCGCTCGGGATCGATGTGGTTGAGCGCGACCCACCAGGCCTCCTTGGGATCGCGCACGTTGACGTCCTTGTCCACCACGACGATCACTTTCGCGAGCGACATCAGCCCCTGCCCCCACAGCCCGTTCATCACCTTGTACGCCTGCCCGGGGTACTGCTTGTCGATGCTCACGAAGACGAGATTGTGAAAAATCCCCTCCGCGGGCATGTGCAGATCGACGATCTCGGGAAGCGTCAGCTTGAGCAGCGGCAGAAAGATGCGCTCAGTCGCGTGGCCGAGGTAATAGTCTTCCATCGGCGGCCGGCCCACGATCGTGTGCGGCCACACCGGCTTGTCGCGCATCGTTACGGCCGTCACATGCACTTTCGGATAGTAGTCGGCGAGCGAATAAAACCCGGTGTGATCGCCGAACGGCCCCTCGAGCACGAGCTCGTCACGCGGATCGATGTAGCCCTCGATCACGAAGTCCGCCTCGGCGGGCACGTCGAGATCCGACGTCACCGCCTTCGACAGGCGCACCGGGTCGCCGCGCAGAAATCCGGCGAACAAGTACTCATCGATCGTCGGCGGCAACGGCGCCGATGCCGAGTAAATGCTCGCGGGATCGCCGCCGACCGCGATCGCCACCGGCATCGTCTCCCCGCGCTCGGCCATCGCCCGCCAGTGCGCGGCGCCGACCTTGTGGCGCTGCCAGTGCATGGCCAGGGTGTTCTTGCCGAGGACCTGCACCCGGTACATCCCCACATTCCTGACTCCGGACTCCGGATTCTTCGTAATGACACCACCGAGCGTGATGTATGGCCCGCCGTCTTCGGGCCAGCAGATCGGCGCCGGCAACTCTGTGAGGTCCACGTCCGCATCCTTGATGACCGTCTCCTGGCACGCGGGACGACCGACGGTTTTCGGCGGGAACTTGGCGATCTCGGCGAGCCGCGGCAGCATCGCGAGCTTGCCGAGCAATCCTTCCGGGACCTTGAGCGCGAGCAGCTCGCTGATGCGCGCGGCGATATCATCGAGGCAATCGACGCCCAACGCCAGCGCCATGCGCCGCTCCGAGCCGAACAGGTTCACCGCCACCGGATAGCGCGACGTCGCGCCGCCGCGCATCCTGGGCTTGGCGAACAGCAGTGCCGGCCCGCCGCCCGGTGATTTCATGCACCGATCCGCGATTTCCGTGATTTCCTTATCGACCGACACCGCGCGATCGATCTGGACGAGCGTGTCCCGTTTCTCGATCGCGTCGAGAAACTCGCGCAGGTTATCGAGTGGCATAATGGATGGCGCAGATCCCGCCCGTCAGCCGGTCGAACCCCACGCGCGCGAAGCCGGCGCCGAGCAGCCGCTGCGACAACGCCTCAGGTTCCGGGAACGCGAGCACCGACTCTGGCAGGTAGGTATAGGCATCTCTATGTTTCGACACGAGCCGGCCGATGGCGGGCAGAATCTTTCGGAAGTAGAAGAGGTACAGCGCGCGCAGCGGCGCGAACCGGGGCGTGGCGAACTCCAGCACGACGAACCGTGCCCCCGGCTTGAGCACCCGGGCCGCCTCGCGCAACCCGCCGTCCAGGTCGGCTAGATTGCGGACGCCGAATCCCACCAGCGCACCGTCGAACCGCGCCGCGGGAAAAGGCAGTGCCAGCACGTCGGCGGCGACGGGCACGGTGCGAGGAGCCTTGTCGCGTCCCCGCGCCAGCATGGGCACGACGAAATCGGCCCCGATCACGCGGCCGCGAAATCCGTCGCGGCGCGCCAGCGCGGCCGCGAGATCGAGTGTGCCCGCGCACAGATCGAGGTACGTGCCGTCGGGCTTGGCCTCCCAGCCGAGCCGCTGCACGGCGGCCCGACGCCAGGACCGGTCGACGTTGAAGCTCAGGAGATGATTCAGGAAGTCGTAGCGCGGTGCGATCGCGGTGAACATGTCTCGCACAACGGCAGCGGAGCGGGGGGGACCCATAGGCGCGAAAGATAGGCCGGACCACTTGAGCGCCGCCAGCGACCAACAGGTGGTCGCATGGGCAAAACAGGGGCACGACGCGGCGTTCCGCGAACTCGTCCGTCGCTACGAGCGGCCGGTGTTTTCGCTGCTCTACCGCATGGTGCGCGACCGCGCGCTCGCCGAAGACCTCGCACAGGAAACGTTCATCAAGGTGCTGAACGGCATCAAATCGTATCGGCCGGAATTCAAGTTTTCGTCCTGGATTTTCAAGATCGCGAACAACGCCGCGATCGATCACTTGCGGCGCAAGAACATCGACACCCTGTCGCTCGACGGCTCGCCGAGCGCCGAGACCCCGGAGCAGATGCGCGCTACGTCACTGCAATTGGGTGACCGCGCCGAGAGTCCCCTGGACGAGGTCGAGAACCGGGAGCTGGGAACGGCCATCGAACGGGCCATCGCCCGGCTGCGGCCCGAGTACCGGTCGTGCATTCTGCTACGACATGTGGAGGGGTACTCGTACGAAGAAATCGCCGAAAGCCTGGAACTGCCCCTGGGGACGGTGAAAACTTATATCCACCGGGCCCGTAATGAATTGCGTGGCTATCTGGAAGACCGGCGGGATTGAAACCGGCCCCAAACCCATGCCGTAAGGCACCCCATGACTGACCTCACCATGCACCTCACAACCGACGAAATCGAGCTCTGGGCGCAAGGCCTTCTGCCTGCGGCCCGGTCGCTGCATCTAACCGATTGCTCGCTCTGCCGGGTCGAAGCCGACCGGGAGCGCAAAGTCATCCTCGAGCTGGTACAGCTTCCGCACTTCGCGCCGACCGCCGGCTTTGCCGATCGGGTGATGGCGCAAGTGCAGGTGCCGACGCCTTCGGACTCTTGGAAAGTCTAGAGGCGTAGAACGGCGTATGACTGCGTGGGAGGCGTACGCCTCTCCACGCTTTTTCACGCCTTCACACGCGGTTCACGCTTTCACTTCCGCTCCCACGCCCACCCCCAACATCCGCGCCGCACTGCCGTCGCGCACCGCAATCTCGACTGTTCCACCTGAGCCCACGAACGCGACCAGCGCTCCCCGTGTCACGTCGCGAAACGTCCGGCGCAGGGAGCCCGCCTCCGTGCCCTCGACGCGAATGCGCGCGCCCTCCTGGACCGCGTCACCGGGGATATTGGTGACCAGCGTCCCGAATCGATCGACGTAGATCACCTCGCCGATCACCGTCAGATGATCGTGCCGCGGCGCGGGCAGCGGCGCGTAACACGGATCAGAAATCGATTCGCCGAGCTCCGCGACGCGCGTGCCGGTGACGAGCCGGGCAGCCGCGGGCGCGAACACGTCGCGGCCATGAAATGTGGCCGCAGCGGTTACGGGAACAGGGAGCGAGACGAAGCGTCCACCCCGGGGCAGGAACGACAGCAGCCCGTTGTCCGGCGCAACGAAATGATGACCCTCGTGTTCGGCGGCTATGGCTCGGCGCGCCGTGCCCACGCCCGGATCAACAATCGCGAGATGCACTGTGCGAGGGGGAAAGTGCTTCCAGGTCCGCTCGAGCAGGTACTGGCCAGCACGGATGTCACCGGGAGCAACCTGATGGCTGATGTCGACCAACGTCGCGCCCGGCGCGTACGACAGCAACACGGCCTTCAGTTCGGCGACGTAGCTGTCTACCGTGCCGAAGTCGGTGAGCAGCGTGATGATCATCAGACCTTGGCCGCCCGCCAGCGGCCGCTCCTCCAGAACAGAATCATGACGATGCCCCGCGCGATGGCGGTGGCACTGAGCGCGATCCAGATGCCGACCAATCCGAATGCACGGGACCACCAGGCGGCGAGCGGAATGCGCAGTCCCGTCAGGGTCGTGCTCGCAATCTGTGGCCAGAACGTGTACCCGGCACCGGCGAGCGCCCCTTCCAGAATCAGCTCGAAGCTCTGGGCGATCTGCGCGAACGCAATCACCCGCAGGTATAACACGCCGTCCCGGATGACGTCGAGGTCGCGCGTGAACAGCGAGACGAGCTGGGCCGGGATCACCAGGAACGCCACCGCGGTCGTGACCGTAACCATCAGACAGTAGATCACCGTCAAGCGGACCGCTTCCCGTGCCCTGCCCTCCTGCCCCGCGCCGAGGTTTTGGCCGACCAGCGCGCCGGCCGCCAGGGAGAACCCGCTGATCGCGACGAAGCCCAGCCCTTCCATCTTATGTCCGATGCCCAGCGCGGCCAGCGCCGGCGTGCCAAACTGCGAAGTGAAGCGCGTGAGCCACATGTAGATCACCGAGAGCAGCACGCCGGCGAGGGACAGCGGCACGCCGATGCGCACCACCGCGGTCACGGCACGCCACTCCGGCGCCGAGAATCGTATCAGGTTCCGGCGCAGCGCGATGACGAAGCCGAACAGAAAGCCGACCGCGCGCACCATCACGGAGGCGAGGGCGGCGCCCTCCACCCCCATGCGGGGAAACGGACCCAGCCCCGCGATCAGCAGAGGATCGAGCACGATCGACACCGCCACTGATCCTGCCAGGACGAGAAATGGGGTCCGCGTATCACCCGACGCGCGGAACGTTGCTTCCATCGCGAAAAAGCCGAACACCAGCGGGCAGCCGAGCAACCAGGTCGAGAGGTATTCGTGCCCCAGCGCCGCCACCTCGGCGGGGACTGCCATCAGCCGCAGCATCGTGTCCATCACGACAAGGCCGACAATCGCGACGACGAACCCCAGGAGCACCGCGAAGATCACGGCGGCCGCGGCGGCTCGTGCCGCGCGCTCCGGATCGCCTTCGCCGTGGCGCCGGGCCGCGACCGCGGTCAGCCCGATCTCGACCATCTCCCCGAGGTTGAGGGCCACCCACACGTAGAAGCCGGCGGTCGACACCGCGGCCAGCGCCGCCGGGCCGATCAGCCGGCCCACCCAGATCGTATCGATGAGATTGAAGGAGAAGTTGCACGCGATCATCGCGACCGCGGGCACGGCGAGACTCAAGACCGTCCGCCGCAATGGCCCGACGGTCAGGACGGCGGACGAACTAACGGACGTAGCGCGCTACCAAGACAAGGGCGTCGTCGTTGCCTTTGCTGTGGCGCGCAATGGCGGCGTCGGCGATCTCCTGCGGTGTGTTTGCGAGCACGACGGCGTCGACGAAATTCTCTTTCACGCCGTCGGAGAACAGGATGACGGTGTCGCCGAGCGCCAGTGGAACGGACCGCGTGGTCGGGTATGCCGGGTCGCCGCCGATGAATCCCGCGCTCGGAACGAGCGTGATGCGGGCGGGGCGGCTGCCGGAGTCGGCACGCAGCAGGATGCCGCCGATGTTGCCGACGCCGAGCCAGGTCAGCGTCGCGGCCTGGGGATCGAGATAGGCGAGACCGAGC
>DASTDR010000398.1:0-6151 GCA_035710265.1 Gemmatimonadales bacterium
ATGCGGAAACAGAACCTGAGCAGCGATCACTGGGTGGACGACTTGTACCACTGGTTCGAGGCCCAGGGTCTCGCGAGGCGCTAGGCCATCGCCGCGATCCCGAACATCGGACCGCGCGGACAGGCACAACGGCGCCGGTTCGGATTCATCGCACTCGCCGCGGCCACGCTGCTCGTCGTACTGTTGATCGGCCTGCACGCGCCACGCGCGTGGCGCCTGCTCACGTTCCTTCCGCTCTGGCTCAGCGCGCTCGGATTGTTTCAGGCTAGAGCCAAGACCTGAGTTCGACTCGCGGCGCGCGGTCAGCGCGACATGGATGATGGGACGGGTGCCTGTTCCATTCAGCAGCCCGCCGAGCTCGCGCAGGTTCGGCGCCAGGCACTGTGGGTCCATATGCAGTCGTTTCTCGCGGCGGCCGTGCTGACCAGTCTTCTTTTCGTGCTGTAGATTGCCCTGCATGCTGCGATTTTCCATCGGTGGCATGCTGCTCGTCGCCGCGCTGCCGGCGTGCGCGTCGAGGCAGCCGTCACCGGGTGAGCTGCAGCCCGTCGTTACCGACCGGCTCTACTTCGGCCGCAATATCGGCAACCAACTCGGCGTGACAGATTCAGCCTGGGCGGTATTCGTCCGCGATGTCGTGAGCGCCCGGCTCGACGGGTTCACGTTGTGGGCGGCAGAGGGGAGCTGGAAAGGCACGCGCGAGCCGGTCTTCGTCCTCGAGGTGCTCCACGCCGAGCGTTCGGCAAGCACGGACTCCGCGATCGTCGCGATCATCGGCGAGTACAAGCGCCGGTTCAACCAGGAATCGGTGCTGCGCGTGGTGACCACTGGACGAGGGAGTTATTGAGCGTGAGACGACGCGACTTTGTTGCCACGAGTGTGAGCCTCGCGCTGTTCGGCAGAGCTGCTCCGCGACCGTTCCGGCGTGCGCGCGTGCGCTTCGGCTGCGCGGCGATAACGTGGGACGGCAAGGACCGCGAGGCCATGGACGACATCTCCGCCCTCGGATTCCGCGGCATTCAGCTGCGCGGCTCGGCGGTGACAACCTGGGGCGAGCGGCCTGACGAGCTGAAGAACCTGCTCGTCGAGCGGAAGCTCGAATTCGTCGCGCTGTCGAGCGGCAATCTTGCATTCGACCCCGCGCAGGCCTCAAACAGCTTGAAGCAGCACGTCCGTCACGCCCGGTTTCTTCGCGACGCGGGTGGGCGCTATCTGCAGGTGCTCGAGGAGCGTCCCCACGGACACATGGCGGTGCCTGAGGACTACCGATACCTGGGTGGTCTGCTGACCGATCTCGGCAAACGCACCGCCGATCTCGGTGTGCCGCTCGTGTATCACAACCACATGGGCGGATTCGGCGAGAAGCCCGACGAGGTGGCCCGCCTTCTCGATGCCGCAGACCCGCGCGTCGTCCATCTGTTACTCGATACGGCCCATTACACGCAGGGCGGTGGCGACCCCGCGGCGGCGATTCGCCGGTACGGAGACCGGATCCGGCTGCTGCACCTCAAGGACCTGGCCGGAAGCCACTTTATCGAATTGGGCAGAGGGAGTGTCGATTTCAAGGCCGTGTTTGCGGCGCTCGATGACATCGGATTTGACGGCTGGGGCGTGGTCGAGGTGGATGGTCTCGCCGACCCCAACGCCAATACGCCCAAAGAATCGGGTGCCATCGGCCGCCGCTATCTCGAAAGCATCGGTCGATGGAACGACGCGAGCTGATTCAGTGGCTGGTCGCCACGGCCGGAATCGCCGCCCTCGACACGCTGGCGCCCGATGACCTGGCCGCGCTGGGGCGCGACGTGCATGCCGGCGCAGCCTCGACCGTTGATCCCACCATTGCAGCCGTCGCCGAGCGAATCCTTCCCGGTGCAGGAGAAGCAGGCGTTCCCGCGTTCATCGAGAAGATGCTCGCCGATTGGCACACTCCTGAGGAGCGCGCGGTAATCCTCGCGGGACTGAAGGATCTGGATTTGTCGCAGCTCGAGTCGATCGACCAGGCAAGTCCCGAATGGTACGCCCGGCTCAAGTATCTCACGGTCTACGGTTATTGCACGTCCGAAGTCGGCATGCGCGCGCTGAAGCTCTGGCCTCAGCCGTGGCGCTACGACGGGTGCGCCCCGGTATGACCGACTTCGACGCGATCGTCGTTGGCTCCGGCATGACCGGCGGCTGGGCGGCGAAGGAGCTCACCGAGCTCGGGCTGCGCACGCTCGTGCTCGAGGCCGGCCGGCCGATCGTGCCGGAGCAGGATTACACGGAACACAAGCCGACCTGGGAACTGCCGTTCCGCGGGTTAGGCGATCGCCGCACGGTCGCCGCGCGCCAGCCGATGCAGCGCAACTCGGTTTCGTTCGACGAGCTCAGCCACGTGTTCTGGACCGACGACGTGGACAATCCGTACAGCACGCCCGCCGATCGGCCGTTCTACTGGTTCCGCGCGCGCCAGGTCGGCGGGAAATCGATCATCTGGGGCCGCCAGGTTTATCGCTGGAGCGATCTCGATTTCGAGGCGAACCTGCGCGACGGCATCGCCGTTGATTGGCCGATCCGGTACGCCGACATCGCGCCCTGGTACGATCACGTGGAGCGGTTCATCGGCGTGAGCGGCCAGGCCGAAGGCCTGGCGCACCTGCCGGACGGTCAATTCCTGCCGCCGATGCAGATGAACTGTGTCGAGCAGCACATCAAGCAACGGATGCAGGAGCGGTTCGGCCGCGAGCGAATGCTGACGATTGGCCGCGTCGCCAATCTGACCGCGCAGCACAACGGCCGCGCCCCCTGCCACTATTGCGGTCCCTGCCACCGCGGGTGCATCACGCTCTCGTATTTCAGCAGCGTGAACGCGACACTACCGGCCGCACGCGCCACCGGACGGCTCACGCTCAGGCCCTACAGCGTCGTGCGCAGCCTGGTCTACGACGCCCGCGCCAATCGCATCACGGGTGTGCGAATCGTGGACGCGCAAACCAGGACCGAGCGCGAGTACAAGGCCAGGATCGTGTTCCTGTGTGCATCGGCGCTCGAGAGCGCGCGAATCATGCTCAACTCCGGCGTCGGGAACTCGAGCGATCAGCTGGGCCGTAACATCATGGACCACATCAAGTGGGGCGGAGCGACGGGAGCGTTCGACGGCTGGACGGACCGGCGCGTGATCGGCGAGCGGCCGAACGGCATCTACGTCCCGCGCTTCCGCAACGTCAGCTCCAAGCATCCGGACTTCATTCGCGGCTACGGATTTCAGGGCACCGGCGGCCGGGCCGGCTGGGGCGCGGTGCTGCGCGCGCCGGGGGGGGGGATCGGCGCGGCGTTGAAACAGCGACTTTCCCTGCTCGGCCCCTGGACGATGAGTTTCTGGGGGTTCGGCGAGATGCTCCCCAACGCCGACAACCGGGCGACAGTCCACCCGACACTCGCCGACAAGTGGGGCATTCCTTCCTTGCATATCGACGCCCGCTGGGGGCCGAACGATCTCGCGATTCATCGCGACATGAACGTCGCGGCCGCCGAGATCCTCGAGGCGGCGGGGGCGGGCAACATCGAGCATCCGAACGGACCGAGCACGCCGGGCGGGACCAATCATGAGATGGGAACCGCTCGCATGGGTCGTGATGCCAGGACGTCGGTGCTCAACAGCTGGAATCAGTCGTGGGATGTGCCGAATCTGTTCGTGACCGATGGAGCGGCGATGACGTCGAGCGGCTGCCAGAATCCGTCGTTGACCTATATGGCGCTCACGGCCCGCGCGTGCCATCACGCGGTCGAGCTCCTCAAACGTCGTGAGCTTTAGGATGCGATGGAGTCATGCGCTGGCTGGAATCCTGCTCGCAGGGGCCCACGCACCACGCCCCACGCACGCTCAGCAGCGCACCTACGCCAATCCGATCGACATCGACTACCGCTACAACTTCGAGCAGAAGAATCAAGGCATCTCGTACCGCTCGGGCGCCGATCCGGTGATCGTCGTGCAGCGCGGCGCGTACTACTTGTTCGAGACGATCGGGGATGGGTACTGGCGTTCCACCGATCTCGGCACGTGGGAGCACATCACGCCGACGCGGTGGCCGCTCACCGACATCGTGGCCCCCGCCGCGCTCTCCGTGCGCGACACGATCTATCTGTTGCCGAGCATCACCAGCCCGCTGCCGATTCTCATGCTCACCGAGCCGGCGAGTGGGCGAGTCGAGTTCTACAACCGGCTCCTGCCCTGGCTGCCGATGGCGCGCGCGCGTGAGACTGAGAAGCTCGCCGAGCCCGACTCCGTGCAGCCCGGGCCGTGGGATCCCGCGTTCTTCCACGATCCCGATACCGAGCGCTGGTTCATGTACTGGAATTCGTCGAACGCGTACCCGCTGCACGCGATCGAGCTCGACAAGACGAAGCAGCTCGCGTACAAGGGCACGCCGAAGTGGCTGTTTGGGCTCCAGCCCGAGCTGCACGGCTGGGAGCGGTTCGGACGGGATCATCGCGATTCGACGATCAAGCCGTTCATCGAGGGCGCGTGGATGACCAAGCACGGCGGCCGCTACTACCTCCAGTACGGCGCGCCCGGGACCGAGTACAACGTGTATGGGAACGGCGTGTACGTCGGCGACGATCCGCTCGGGCCGTTCACGTATGCGCCATACAATCCGGTCGCGTACAAGCCGGGCGGCTTCGTGCAGGGCGCCGGCCACGGCAACACGTTCCAGGACGTGCACGGCAACTGGTGGAATACCGGGACGCCGTGGATCGGCGTGAACTGGAATTTCGAGCGGCGCATCGGCCTGCATCCGGCAGGGTTCGATGCGGACGGACAGATGTATGCCGACACGCGCTTCGGCGATTTCCCGCACTGGCTCCCCACCAAACAATGGCAGCGCAGCGACGAGTTGTTCACCGGCTGGATGCTGCTTTCCTATCGCAAGGCGGTGACCGCGTCGTCGGCGCGCGACAGTTTTCCCGGGAGCCACATCGTCGATGAGAACCCGCGCACGTTCTGGGTCGCGAGCGAGAACCGGCCCGGCGAATCGCTCACGATCGATCTTGGCGCGGTCTACGAGCTGAAAGCGATCCAGGTGAATTATGCCGACTACAAGTCCGGCTTGTACGGCACAGACTCTACCGTCGTGACGCGGTTTCGGATCCGGTCGTCGCTCGACGGCCGCCAGTGGGCGACGGTCGGCGATTTGTCCCAGGAGCGGCGCGACCGGCCCAATGCCTATCTCGAGCTGCCGCCGCACACGGCCCGCTACGTGCGGTACGAGCATATCCACGTCGGCGCAGCCAATCTCGCGATCAGCGACATCCGCGTGTTTGGGAACGGATCGCAGAGGCGGCCCACGACCCCCGGGGGGCTGACGGCGCGGCGCCAGACGGACCAGCGCAATGCCGTGATCACCTGGAAGCCCGTTCGCGGGGTAGTTGGCTACAACGTCCGGTGGGGCATTGCGCCGTCGAAGCTATACCAGACCTACCAGTGGTTTGCCGATCAAGGGACCACGCTCGAGCTGCGCGCGCTAACGGTGGGGCAGGCGTACTGGGCGGCGATCGAAAGCTTCGATGAGAACGGCGTGTCCGTCCTCAGCGCGCCGGTGCAGATTCGTTAAGCGTATGGCTGTCAGCTCCAGCTTCCGATCATTCATTCTCGACCAATTGAGCCGCGTGATCTCCGGCATTCGTGCGCGCAGCATGTTCGGCGGCGTGGGGATCTACGCGGGCGACGTGTTCTTCGCGCTCATCGCCGACGACACGCTTTACTTCAAGGTCGACGATTCGAACCGTCCCGATTTCGTCGCCCAGGACATGCGTCCGTTCATGCCGTATGGCGACGAGGGGGAGGTCATGCAGTACTACGAGGTGCCGGCCGACCTGCTCGACGAGCCGGAGGCGCTGCGCCCGTGGGTGGAGAAGTCGATCGCCGCGGCCGCACGGAAGGCGCAAGCGAAGAGCAAACGACCGCGAAAGCGCTATGAGTAAACTTGCTTTCGTTGGGGTCGCGCTGCTGCTGGCCATGCGCGGCGGCGCGACTCAGGAATCGTGGATGCTCGGCCCCTTCACCAAGCCGAGCCAGATCAATCCCGTCATCGCGCCTAATCCCGCCGCACGCTTTCGCTCGCCCATGAACGACACCGTCGTGGCGTGGGAGGCGTACGCGACGTTCAATCCGGCG
>DASTDR010000399.1:0-4043 GCA_035710265.1 Gemmatimonadales bacterium
GATGCCGAGAACGAGTATCTGAGCGACGGCATTACCGATGAGTTGATCGATGCGCTCGCCAAGATCTCAGGGCTGCGCGTGTCGTCGCGGACGTCGGTGTTCGCCTTGAAGGGCAAGCCGCTCGACGTGCGGGCCGTGGGCGCGCTCCTGGGCGCCTCGGTTGTGCTGGAGGGGACCGTGCGCAAGTCGGGCGACCGTCTGCGGATCACCGCACAGCTCACGTCCACCGACGACGGGCGGCTGCTGTGGTCGCAGCGTTACGACCGCCAGCTGGTGGACGTATTTGCGATTCAGGACGAGATCGCGGCGACAATCGTCAACACGCTGCGTGCGACCATGTTCACCGAGCTCTCGGAGCATGTGCCGCGCCGCTACACCGAGAACATCAACGCGTACGGCCTGTACTTGAAAGGCCGCTATGCCTGGAACAAGCGCACGCACGAAGGTGTGGGCGAAGCGATCGGATATTTCGAGCAGGCGATTGCGGAAGACCCGAGCTACGCGCCGGCGTACGCGGGTCTCGCCGACTCGTACGCGCTCGACGTGGATTATCGCTCCATTCCAGTTGCGGAGGCGTACACCCGCGCCAAGGAGTACGCCGCCAAAGCCCTGGCATTGGACGAGTCGGTACCGTCGGCGCACGCGTCGCTTGCCTGGACGCTGTTCATCTACGATTGGAACTGGGACGAGGCCGAGCGCGAATTCCGGCGCGCGATCGAGCTGAATCCGCGTTACGCGAGCGCCCACCAATGGTTCGGCTTCCTGCTCAGCTCGCGCGGCGAGCACGATGCGGCGCTGGTGGAGGGGCACACGGCACTCGAGCTGGACCCCGCATCGGTGTCGGGTCGGCGCAGCATCGGCTGGATGTGCCTGTACGCGCGGCGCTACGAGCAGGCACTCGATCACCTGGCCCGAGCCATCGAGATGAATCCGATGGCGGTCGAGAGTTATCGCATTCTCGGGACCACCCTCGAGATGCTGGGAAAATCGCAGGATGCCGCGCGGGTGCTGCGGGACGCGATCAACCTGCCCGGAGCGGATGCCTACACCAAGGCCACGCTGGGCTGGGTGCTGGCGCGGTCAGGTCAGCGCGGGGACGCCGAGCAGTTGCTGCGCGAAATGGAAGGAGTCGCGCGCGAGGGCTATGTCTCTCCGGCCGCGCTGGCCATTCTGCACATTGGGCTCGGCAATGTTGGAGCGGCGCTGGATTGTGCGGAGCGGGCGTACGACGAGCGGCGGGGGTGGCTCGTGTATTTCAAGGTGAATCCGATGCTCGACCCGCTGCGAGCAGAGCCGCGGTTTGCGGCCCTGCTCGCCAAGATGCGGTTCTAGTTACTGGCCGACCGTAAAGTCGATCCGCTTCAGCACGGTACCCGCAGCGTCTCGAATCTCGACATGCCAGGCGCCTTTCGCCTCGGCCGGGATGGTCTTTCTGCTCCACGTCCGCCACGGCGATCCGCCGATGGTCAGCGGCACATTGCCGACTTCCGTGTCGCCGAAGAACCACACATGGTGCAGCGTTTGGCCGCTCGCCCCGGTCGCGCGCATCCACAGCACGATCGTGCCGACGCTATCGGGGAACGCCGTGCCGGTGTCCTGGGGTGCGCGATCGACCAGTGAACGCGCCAGGACCGCTTCCACGCTCACGTCGCTCGGCGCGGCTGCGGGAGCAGGCGGCGGAGCGGCGATCGTGTCCTGCGCCACCATGGGTCCTGCAAATCCAACCAGCATTCCCAGCATGAGTAGTGCTGTCATGCGGTCACTCCCTGGTTAGTGTGTGCATCTGCAACTGCTGCCGCCCGGCGGCGGCTGCGCCGCTCCAGTGATGCGCCCAGGAACGCGGCGATGAGACACCCGAGCGCCGTCCCGGCCATCAGAAAGCCGAGCTGGTACTCGAGCTGAATCCAGTGACACTTGGGCGCGAAGATCGGACCGACGAGCCGTCCGCACTTGTCCTGCGAAAACGCAAAGCCGTAGCTCGCCCCAAGCCCGACGATCAACGGTACCAGTGTGATGAAGAAATGCCGGAAAAAGATTTTCATCGGCCACGCTCGATGTGCCAGCGGTCCATGATTCGATCTCCCTGCACCACGACGTATTCGTCGAAATGCGCTTCCGTCAGGCAGGAATGATTGGGCACGATCTCGATCTGCTGCCCGACCTTGAACTTTCCTTCGATCGCCGCCGGCGCCGCCGCGCGGATGACCCCGTGCTCCTGCGACACCGACGCGACCCTCAGCTCCGGATGCCCTTTGACGTCGCCGAAGACGGTCTCGAGGCCAAGGTGCGTGGGCCCGAGATCCTTGGACAGTGACAGCGCGCCCGCATCGACGACGAAGTGCGAGGCGCCGGGCTGGTGCGACACCACGGTTGCCAGCACGGTGACCGCGACGTCGCGCGGCTCACACGCGCCGATCAGCACCATGGTTCGGTCGTAGAAGATGTAGTTCCCGGGCCGTGCTTCTGTGACGCCCGTCAAGTCTTTTGCGGCCACCATGGCGGGTGTGGAACCGACGCTGACTCCCCGTACCGGCAGCCCATCCGTGCGCAGCAGCTCGGCGAACCACACCATCACCTGGCGCTCCTGCTCGGCGATCTGCGCCGCTTCGACCTTGTTGCGGGTGCGATAGGCGTGGCCGGAATGGCTGAGGATCCCATCGAAGCTGAGCCCGCGCTCGGCGCCCAGCTCGCGCGCGACATCCAGCGCATAGCGGGACGAGGGATCGACGCCGGCCCGATGATAGCCGCAATCCACCTTGAGCCAGACATGGAGCCCGGAGCCGGACAGCGCGCGCGCCGTGTCGAGGTCGTCAAGGATGACGCGCAGCGTCACGCCCTCCCGGTTGATGCGCTGCACATGCGGTACGTGCGTGCGATCCAGGGGGAACGCCCAGGTGAGGTCCGTGAATCCCGCGCGGGCGAACGCTTCGGCTTCGAACAACGTGGAGACGGTGATGCCGTTCGCGCCGTGCGCGAGCTGGCGGCGTCCCAGCTCGAGGCACTTGTGCGTCTTGATGTGCGGCCGCAGGGAGACACCCAGGCGCTTCGCCCGCGCAGCCATCTGTGAAAGGTTGCGCTCCATGACGTCGTGATGGAGCAACAGGGCCGGGGTTTCGACGTCGATCATGCGGGCAGGGGCCTCCGAACCAGCACACGCGCCTTGTTGCCGATGGGCACGACGCGAAACATCGCGTACTGCAGAGGATTCACGGAATACGTCTCCCACACTTCGAGGATCAACCCGGCCTGGCGGGACGCAAACTCGAACGACGCGCGGCAGAACTCCTGGACATGACCCGGAACGTACGTGGGGGCGTAGGCCCGGCGGTGAATGTGCAGTCGATCGAGCAATCGCCGCAGGCGCGCGTCGAGCGCGTCGATGTTCGGGAACTCGAGCACGCCGACGCCACCTGGTCGGAGCAGTCCCCGAATCTTGATGAGCGCGCCCACCGGGTCCGGTAAGTGTTCCAGGACATGGGTAAGCACCACGCAGTCCCACGCCTCCTTCACGCCTTGGTACGCCGTGAGGTCCGAGACCTCTACCTCGAACCCCAACGTGTCGCGCACGAGTTTGGCATGCTCCGGGAACAGCTCGACGCCCTGAACCTGCCAGCCATCTTCCCGCGCCAGCCACAGCACCGTGCCGTCGCCACACCCCAGATCGAGCATGCGGCCCGGGCCCGTTGTATGGCGCTTGATGAACGCATACGTCTGACGATGCCCGCGGTTCTGACGCGTATGCGCGCGCGGATCCACGCGCGTGATGATGTACTTCTCCTGATTGACACCGGTTTGGGTGTCATAGACGACGAGCCGGCACCGCGGGCACCGGTAGTATTTGAACTGGCGTTGATCGCCCTGAGTGTAGAAGAGTCTCAGGTCTGAGGAACCACACAGCTTGCAGATCATCCCACGCTCAAGGGCGGGCTCGGCCTACCACTGTCCTTAAGGACAGTGCTGCGCCGAGCACACCCTGTAGGGTGTGAAGCAACGAGCGAAGCCACGCTATCGAACCAGATGGAAGCTGGTCTGGCGCCGCAGAA
>DASTDR010000400.1:0-4775 GCA_035710265.1 Gemmatimonadales bacterium
GTTCGCTGTGGGAGTATCTGCCGCGGCCGGCGTACACGAGGACGATCGGCTTCGGCTTCGGCAGGGCTGGTGCGGGAATGGTCGGGCGATGTGCCTGGGCTCGCGGGTGAGCCCAGGCTTTCAGTCGGGTAGCGCGACGGGGCTTGCGATGCGTCGTCCTAGGGAACTATGCGCAGATTGCTTGGCGCGCTCGGGACCCCACCACCACCACCCCCTGGCGGCGCGCCGCCGGACTGGAGAGGGTGCGGATACGCGTAGGGCGCGTAGTAGACCGACCACGTGTTGGTGGCCGTGCACATGTAGAGCACGCCATCAGCCCCATTCTGCTGCACGCCGTTTGGATTCGACGTGCTGCTGTTCCAATTCCCCTGATCGGTCGCCCAGTACAACACGCCTCCACGGCCCGCGTCGGCCGCCTCCGTGGTCGTAGTGCAGGTCGCCGGGCGGTTCGCGAGCGTGCCGTGGCCAATCCCGGTCGTCCCGTTGAACGGGCTCGTGGATGACGACTGAGCGCTGGCACCGACCGCATTGTAAACATCCCTGTCGAACTTGAAATGTGTGTTCGTGTAGTCCGGCGGCCCGCTGCCGCTGCCGTTGATCTCGAGATCTACCTTCGCATTGGTGGCGGCGTTCACGTTGAGAAACGCGAAGCCTGGGTACAGCAACCCGTCAAGGTCGCGCCCCGGTTGGTGGAAACACGGATACCCCAGATAGGTTGACGAGGGTGAACGGTTCCCGTCCAGGCTATTCGTGCCGTTGCACGCAGGCGCGCCGGCCGGTTGGAAGGAGCGGTAGTGGAGAACGGCCATGGCGTCGCCGAGAGGGCTGGCGCTCGTGAAAGAGTTCTTCCAGAAACCGAACTGACCGCTGCCCTGATGATGGATTGCACGGAACCCGTCTGGGAACGTCGCACTCGCGTTGTAGATCAGCCGATTGCCGTAGTACTCGACGTTGCTCGGTCCCCAGGAGTGCATCACGCCGTGCGTCGTCAGACGGCAATTGGTGATCGTGTTGAAACGCCAGACCCACCCGGTGGATGTCCCGAATGCATCAAGACACCCGGCACCGCCGCCAACTGTGGACGTAATCACGTTATCCTCGACGAAGAGGTTCCGGTCCGTGCCCATTCGGTTCAACGGCGGCGAAGAACTGTCATACCCAGCCGTGTACTGGAACGCAATGGTGTTTGCCATCGAGGCAGCCGTGATCACATTGTGGTCGATGACCCCATACAAATAGAGGGCGGTTCGGTTGGAGGTCAACATCCATATATCGTCATCCCCGAGCGTCCACGTGTTATGGTCGACCCTGAGCTGGCTCAGCGTGGTCTCGGGGCTGTCGTCCCATGCGAACCAGATGGTGGCACCGGTACCCGCCGTGAAGTGGAATCCACTGATCCGATAGAACCTCGAACTGCTTCCACCCGTGCAGCAACCGGGACGCCACACGCCGGGGAACCCCCCCGAATAGAACACGTCACACGCTCCCTGGCTCTCGCAGACCAAGCTGATGCCCTTGTCCAGCGGCGGCGCGATGACGGTGCCGCCGCCCCAGGTATAGCTGCCGGCTGCAAAAGTAAACGTGGCACCGTCTGAGGCAGAAGCAATCGCCGCGTTGATCTGCGCCGGAGTCGTCCCCGCGGTACAGTTCCAGGTCTGGCCAGAACCGGAGCACGATGCTTCGGCGCCGGACACCGTCCACCCGAACACAATCACCAGCGTCAGTCCCAGCACTCGCATCATCGTCATCCCCTGCGCGCTTGCGCGCCGACGTCCGGACCACCACAAGCCCGAGATCGTCCTGCGGAACGCCCGGGCCTCCGAGCCCGGAAAGGGCAAGCATCGTGCCATGTGAGCGAGGCACCGTGACCACGAGTCAGGTTGGCAAATTCGGCTCCTTGCCACGACCAGAGCGTTGGGAATCTTTGCAACTGCGTACGTGCGCTTACACCCTTGTCCAGTGCGTCTTGGGGGCCGCTTCGGGAAATCGGACACCGCTCGGGTTCTCAACCAGTCGTAACTCAGACAGACCGCGCTCGGCTGCAGGGGTTGACCAACTATAACCGGAGCAGGTGTCTGACTGATTTCAGGATGCGAAACGGGCATGTATTGCGCTATCTGGCCAGCGCGGGCTCGGCCAAGTAAGCGGCGACGTGTTCGGCGACCTTCTCCGCTCCAGCCTGGTTGAAGTGCACGGAGTCGTAGAAGTATTCGAGCGACCTCGGGATCCCTCCAACGAGCGCTCGTTCAGCCGCTACTTCCGACCGAGCCCCGCGAGTGCAAGGGCGTCCGTGTAGAGTGTCTCGTGCCGTTCGGCAAGTGCATCGAGTGAGAACTGATTGACAACACGCAGCCGGCCGGCGTAGCCCATCTGGTCACGGACGCGGGCATCGCCGAGCAATTGCCTGATTCGTTCCGCAAGGATTTCGACATCGCCGATAGGAACCAGATGGCCGGTTTCGCCGTCGGCAATGGCCTGTCGAACCCCACCGGCATCATAGGCCACCACAGGCTTCTGCATCGCCTGGGCTTCCAGAAGAACCCTTCCGAGACCTTCGGAGTGCGTCGTCAATATCACGATATCGCTGGCCCCATACCAGTCCCGCAGCGCCTCGGCGTCAAGTTCTCCAAGCAGCATGACCTGGTCACCGAGTCCGTTCGCCTTCGCGGTACCAAGCGCCGCACGTGCCACGCCCTCGTTCTCGATCATTCCGGCGAACGCCAGCGTCGCGACGACGTTCATGCGAGACAGGCGCACGAGCGCATGCACGGCCTCCAGATGACCTTTGCCTTCGGTCACGCGAGACGGGAGCAGTATCAGGGGGGATCGAATCTCTCTCTCCACGCGACGCGCGCGGGCAATGTCGAAGAACTCTGCATCAATGCCGTCTGATACGTTCACGAACCGATCCGCAAGGAACGGCGGCACGTCAACGCTCGAAACGCCCGATACTGAAACGGCACCGGCGATCTGCTTTCGAATCTTTGGATCGACCAGCCGCGTGTTCTGAAAGTGGTTCACGATGACATAGGGCGTGGAGCGGCGGTTCAGATCCCGAACGACGATCTCGGAGTCCTCGTTCAACCAATGAAACACGGCGAGCGTCAGCGGCAGTTCATGCAGCGCTGACAGGAGAAAATCGTGCTGCACGGACAGTGTTCCCGCCAACGTCCGCAAGATCCTTCTTCGTAATCGTTCGAGCATCGTCGATTGCGACCAACTGTCGCTGACGACGGACGGAATCCAGACGAGCCCGCCGCGCCCGATGCGTTCTTCCTCCATTTGCATCGGCGTACCCTCTGACACGAGGTGCAACTGGACGATTTGCATTCGATTGCGTTGAAGCAATCGCCGGTTCAAATCGGTCAGGTATCGCTCCACTCCCCCCGCTGTGGGCTTTCGAGACATATGAGCGAATCTGAACAGGGTGATGCCGTCCAGCCCGCCATCTGACACACGTCGATGAGCGGCTTCCGGAGAGGATGGGGATGAAGAGTGCTGTCGCGTCACCGGCAGAATTCAGGTGTTGACCGACGGTTGGTGTGGCGTGTGCGTGCCATGCTGGCCTGCGCCCGCCTCCTTCGCGAGCACGAATCGGCCCATCACGAGCGCGTCTAGTCCAGTTTGAACTCGGCTCGCCAATCTCCCTGCTCCACGAACTCCGGCTGCTGCGTCTTGTCCAGGACGAAATCACCCATGACGAGGTAATCCATCGCGGTCCGCATGAAACAGCGGTACGCGTCCTCCGGCGTGCACACGATGGGCTCACCGCGGACGTTGAAACTGGTGTTCACGAGCAGACCGTAGCCGGTGAGCTGCTTGAACTCGTTGATCAGTTGCCAGTACCTCTGGTTCACGTCCCTGTTGACCGTCTGGATCCTGGCCGAATAGTCCACATGCGTGATGGAGGGAAGATCGGATCGCAGGAAATACAGTCGTTCAGAGAGGCCCAGTTCGCTGTAGTTCGGAGGAAGGGGTACCCGCTTCTCTTCCCTGACCGGGACGACGAGCAACATGTACGGCGAAGGACGGTCGAGCTCGAAGTGCACGGCGACATCCTCTTCGAGGACGGTCGGTGCAAACGGCCGGAACCCTTCCCTGAACTTCGTCTTGAGGTTCATCTTCTTCTGCATCTCCGGGTTGCGGGGATCACCCAGGATGCTGCGGCCGCCGAGGGCCCGGGGCCCGAACTCCATCCGGCCCTGAAACCAGCCGATGATCTTGCCTTCGGCCAGCTGCGCCGCGACGTCGCGTGACAGCTCGCAGAAGTCGTCGTACCGCCGCCCGACGGCCTGATAGCGGCTCATCGTTCTCTCGATGTCGCGCGTCGAGAACTCCGGACCGAGCAGCGAGCCCTGCATCGCGTCACGACCGTTGGCGGCCGCGCGTTCATGCCGATCCCGGATGTGCCACACGGCGTAGGCGGCTCCGAGCGCCCCTCCCGCGTCGCCCGCAGCGGGCTGGATCCAGATGTCATCGAACAGTCCCGCTTTCAGCACCTTACCGTTCGCCACGCAGTTCAACGCCACGCCGCCGGCGAGGACGAGATGCGAGCTTCCTGTCAGCCCCTTGGCGGTGCGGCACAACTTCAACACGATTTCCTCGGTCACCTGCTGGATCGCCAGCGCCATGTCCATGTACACCTGCGTGAGGCTGGATTCAGGCGGCCGCGCGGGAACGCCGAAGAGCTGCTGCCACTTCGGCTCGTTGACCATCTTCAGGCCGGTGGCATAGTCGAAGAAGTCCATGTTGAGCAGGATGGAACCGTCGTCGCG
>DASTDR010000401.1:0-5651 GCA_035710265.1 Gemmatimonadales bacterium
CCGCCCCCATACCGCCTCCTTACCGCCCCGTCGAGTCCGCCGGAATCAGCTTTTCGATCGCCGCTCCCAGTTCCGTATACGCCGTCGGATCGATTTCTCTGAACGGCGTCGCCCGATACGCAATTCGGCCGTCCGGTCCAACCACGAACAGGTTGCGGTTGTCCACCTTGTACTGTGGGTTGAACGCGCCGTACGCTTTTCCCACCGGTGAGCCCGTATCGCTGGCGAACAGGAACGGGTACTGGGCATCGCGCGCCCACGATGCGAGCGCCGTGTCGACGTCGGCGCTGATGGCGATGAGGATGACGTTTTTGCCGTTCTTGAAGACCTGTGCGTACTGATCACGGTACGCATTCATTTGAACCGTTCAGCCACGCGTTCGTGCTTTGAAGAAGAAGGCGAGGACTACCGTCTTCCCCTTGTAGTCGCTGAGGCGCACGGGGTTCTTCAGCGTTCCGTAGCGCGTCGCACCGGGCAGAGCGAAGTCTGGCGCCACCGCGCCGACCTCGAGGGCCGGCGGTGGAGGCGGCGCGGGTGGGGGAGCCGCTGCGGGTTGTTGCAGCAACGCAAGCAGCAGAGGCGAAAGCATCAGGCCGATCCTTGGTCGGGACGACGGATAAGCTACACCGGCTCAGTGCGCTCCGACACCATAACGGGTGCGCAGGACTTCCACGTGATGGCGCTCGTGCCCGGGAATCATGAACCCGAGCGCGCGCACGCTCACCGGCTTGCCGCTGGCCGTCCCACGCCGGCGCCAGGCATCGGCGTCGAAGGTGCGGAGCAGCGCCAGGGTGGCGGCGCGCACCGTGCGCAACTCGCCTACCAGATCGGCCAGCGAGCGGCTGTCGAACCTGGCGACGGGCACGTACGCATTCTCGTCGAAGCTCGCCAGCGGGGTGGTGTCGCCGCGCGCGATCCGCAGCGCGCGATACGCCATGATGCGTTCGGTATCGGCGAGGTGGCCGACGACTTCCTTGACGCTCCACTTGCCGCGGCCATAGCGGTACAGCGCGTCCGTTTCGGACAGGCCGCGCAGCAACGCGGCCGTCTCTTCAATCTGTGACGCGCAAACCGTCACCGGATCGTGCTCCGGGACGCGCTTGATGTAGCCGACGTAATGCGACGGAATCTCGTCGGGCTCAGGTCGCCCGACGATGCGGGTACTCATGCCTTTGTTCCTCCCAGCTCGGACAATGCCATGGTTCTGACCGTCTTGGACTCGCCCGTCAAAATGCGGCGATGGTAATCCACCTGGCCAAGATGATAGGCGAGATGGGTCGCGAAATGCGCCAGGAACGCCCCCGTGGTCGACGTCACGCCCCCCACCGCCTCGGGAAAGGGTTTCGCAAGATCGCTCTCCGTGATCTTGCTCATCCCGGTTTCCACGGAGGCGATCGCGTTGTCGATCTCACGCAACAGCTCGGCGCGCGGTACGTCCTTGTCGGCGAATTCGGCGTCACGATTGCGGACGTAGCCGGTCCCGCCCAACACGTTGCCGATGAAGTACTGGATGTTGCCGGCGAGGTGCAGCGCGAGATTGCCGCCCGGGTTCGTGATGCCGGGGCGGACGTCCCAGATCTCGTCTTCACTCGGGTAGGTTTCGATTTCCCGCCGCAGCGCTTTCAGCTCGCGCGTGATCACGTTGGTCAGCCACTCTTTCATTGAACCCTCCCGACCCGCATGGCGACCGGCCAGCGCGCCAGTCGTGTGTGCTGCGCCGGGGGGGAGCCCCACAGCGGAGCCAGCTCGGCCATGAGCAGGTCTACCGGATCGTAACGCTGCTGCTCCAGGAAGCCGCGCGTCGCCGACCAGGTGCGAATGTATCCCGCGACGTCATCGAGCGTCACCTGCTGCTCGATCACGAAGTCGGGCGCCGCAAATTCGGCAAAGGGAAACTCGATGGTCTGGTAACGTTCCTCGGTGATGCGCCGTTCCGGGGGCCAGTAGGGCCCGACCACGTCGCTGTAGAAGCGCCGCACGACCTGATCGATGGGCGGTGCAATCTCGAACATCGTGTACGTCCAGACCGCCACGACGCCGCGCGGCCGCAGCACCCGCCGCGCCTCCGCCCAGAACCGCGGCCGGTCGAACCAGTGCAGTGCTTGCGCCGCCGTTACCAGGTCGACCGTTGCCGGCGCCAGGCCGCTCGCGTCGGCGGCTGCCACACGGTAGCTGATGCGCGGATCGGGCGTCGCGTGTTGGATCTGCGCGGCGCTCGCGTCGGTCGCGGTGACATGCGCAAAGTGATGGGCCAGGCCCACCGCGGCCTGACCGGAGCCCGTCCCGGCATCCCACGCTTCGTCGCGTGACGGTGCTTCGCGCGCGAGGAACTGAAACAGCGCGTCGGGATAGCGCGGCCGGAACGCGGCGTAGGCGGCGGAGATTCCGGAATAATGATCGGCGAAGCTCACGGCCTCGGCGCGGGAGGTGGAGGTGGTGGCGGCGCGGGCGCGAGCGGCGGTGTGGCGCGCTGCCCGTCGCGGCACTCGGGCCAGCTGCCCGGTTGGCCACCCTGTCCGGTGGCGAACACCGTGCGCTTGTCCCGTGAGACGCGAACGGTGTCCTCGGAGGCGAGATAGACGAGCATCGCCGCGAGCGCCGCGTTCAACTTCACGTCATCGAAACTGATCTTGTCGTAGGTGTCGCGGTTGGTATGCCACGTATAGCGCCCGTAATCCCAGTCGCCGGAGCCGAGACCAAAGCCGGGCGCGCCGCACGAAACAAAGGACGCGTGATCGGTGCCGCCGCCGCTCGGATTGCCGGGAAAAGTGAATTTGATGTGCCGCGTGATGTCGGCCGGGACGCGTGCGAGGTACCGCGCCAGGCTCGCGGACGCATCGGGGAATCCGGACGCGCTCATGCTCTCGATCCGGCCCGTGCCGTTGTCCTGATTGAACAGCGCCTGGAGCCCGTTCACGACGTCCGGATGGTCTTTCACGAACGCGCGCGAGCCATTGAGTCCCTGCTCTTCACCGCTCCAGAGCCCGACGAGAATCGTGCGGCGCGGATTGGGATAGGCGAGCTTCAGCAGCCGCATCGCCTCGAGCATTACGATCGAGCCCGTCCCGTTGTCAGTCGCTCCCGAGCCCGCGTCCCACGAGTCGAAGTGCGCCGAGAGCATGACGTATTCGTTCGGCACTGCGCTGCCTTTGATCTCCGCGATCACGTTGAAGACCGGCACTTCGCCCAGCGCTTGCGACTCAGCGGTCAACTCGAGGACCGGCGCCTGATTGTTCTGCGCCAGCCGGAACAACAGGCCGTAGTCTTCGCAGGCGACGTCCACGACGGGCGTGCGGTCGGTGTAGGCACCAAAGATTTTTTGCACGCCCCAGCCCTGCGACCAGGTGCTCGCGATGATGCCCGCGACGCCCGCGGCTTCGAGGCGGCGTGTGCGCGCGGCCGCCGCGGCCACGCCGCCGCCGGTGACGTACCCGGTGCGCTGGAGCCGCTGCTGCCACGCCTGGAGCGCGGCGGTGCGGCGGGCTTTGAGCGAATCGAAGCTGCTGGTCACCGCCCACTTCTCCCAGCTGTCATCGGGGCGGCAGGTAGGCTGGGCGAAGGAAATCAGCACGAACTTGCCGCGCGCCTGCGGGAGCCACGCGACGAGCCCAGAGCTGTCGGCGACGTCGGGGAGGATCACGACCGGCGCGCGCACCGGCCGGCCGCGCGGCGTGCCCGGGCTCCAGGCGAGCATCGTCGCTTCGAGCGATCGTGCGCGCGGCGTGATCAGATCGACGTGCGTCTTGCCGCGCCGCCAGCCGCGCCACGTGCCGTATTGCTCTTTGCGCGCCGCGATTCCCCAGCCGGTGTAGGTCGCGATCAGCCAGTTTTGCGCCGCGGTCATCCCCGGTGATGCGGTCAGGCGGGGGCCGATCGAGTCGAGCAGCTGCTGTGCGAGCTTGGGCAGCTGCGAGCTGTCCGTTTCGAGGGTCCAGATGCGGCGCAAAACGGGATCGTCGAGGGCGAACCCGGTGGGTTGTTGGCCGAACTGCGCATTGGCGGTTGTAGCGATAGCGGCGAGAAAGCAGGCTGCGAACAGAGTGCGTCGCACGGTGCAACTCCTTGGCGAGTTCGTGGGGAAGAAGAAGTTGTGCAGACAGGCAACCGAGAGGAAGTGGATCAGTTGGCCGTGCGCTGAAGCGGGTCCAAACCGATTCGGTACCGCACCTCCGGAACCTCAGTCTTTGGATAGCTCCGCCGTCCGCCATCCAACTCAAATCCGTACTTCTCGTAGAAACGGCGCGCCTTCACGTTGTGCTTCAACACCCACAAGGTCACGGCCGCGAAACCGCGCTGGCGGAATTCGGCGAGGACGTGATCCATCAGGTCACGGCCGTACCCGCGACCGCGCAGATGCGGGAGAACGTGTATCGACGTTATGTGACCCACCTGTTGTGGGTCGTCGTCGGGATCGCGGGACGGGACCATCTGACAGAACGCGACACATTCTCCGTATTCCTCCAGCACGAACACGGGCCATTCGTGATCGGCAATGCGCACGGCCCAGAACTGCGTGCGATAGGCGAGGTCGGTCTTGGCGATCACGTCGTCGGGCATGATGCCCCGGTAGGCCACATTCCACGACTCGACGTGAATACGTCCGACCGCCGCGGCGTCGGCGCTCGTCGCCCGTCGCACGCTCATCGACCGCCGCCGACCTTCGCTTCCCAGTCTTCGAGCGAGCGCGGCCAGTCGGCCTTGAGGAGCTTGGACAACGAGCGATCGGCGAGCACGCGGCCGCCGGTCTGACAGGTGGCGCAGTAGTTCGCCTCGTTATCGGCGTAACGAATGCGCTGAATCGGCGATCCGCACACGGGGCAGGGTTGTTTGTAACGGCCGTGCACGGCCATTCCTTCCTTGAATGCACTCACTTTTTCCGGGAACTTCGATCCGGTCTCGGCACGGAGTCGGTCAATCCAGAGGCGCGTGGTGGCGCGGGTTGCATCGTACAGTCGCCCGATCTCCTCGTCGCTCAGTTTCCCCGTGAGCTGAAAAAGCGAAAGTCGCGCCGCGTGCAGAATCTCGTCGGACAGCCAGTTCCCAATGCCATCGAACAAATGTGGGTCGGTCAGCGCGCGCTTCAGCGTGTGCGATTGCGACTGCAGCCGTTCCGTGAACTGTGCACGGTCGGCCTCGAGGACATTCAGCCCGCCAGGATCGTGCGCCGCCAGTCCCGCCTCGCCCGCGACCACGTGCAGCGACGCGCGCTTCTTGGAGCTCGCTTCGGTGAGCAGCAAGGTGCCGGTTGGAAAATCGAATGACGCGAGTCCGACTTTCGCGGGCGACTTGGTGCCTTCAGGCCGCCACTTGAACCGGCCGGCGATCATCAGATGGAAAACAAGGAACAGCTTCTCCTCGAGCTCCCAGACGATCCGTTTCCCGATTCGGCGTAGACCGACGACGGTGCGTCCCTCGGCGGCGCCGAGCGGCGGGTGCACGGTGCGGAGCAGGGACGGGCTCGCGATGCGGACCCGCTCGAGCGGGCGGCCGACGATGCGCGACGCCAGCGCCTCCATGTAGACCGCAATGTCCGGTAGCTCGGGCATGCAGTGCCAAATATGCCCCCCTTGCGCTTCCGTCCTGGCCCTATGCATAATCTATTCACTAGCTATTCAATACTCACTCAGGAGGAGTGCCATGAAAGTGGTCGT
>DASTDR010000402.1:0-2773 GCA_035710265.1 Gemmatimonadales bacterium
AACCCTGAGATCCTGGCCGGCGATCTCGAGTATGCGGTACGGCATCTCTCCGATGGCTTTCAGGAACGCGTCCCGCCTCTGATCCGGCTGGCCGAGCGCCGAGTGAACGAAGTCGGTTGCGAGCTCCGCCGCGAGCGCGGCGCTGTCCCGCGCCCGGATCGCGGCGAAGATCCGATCTTCAGCCGCGAGGATCGCTTCGACGTCTCCGTTCGGAAGGTCGGTCACAGGGGACTAGCGGGAATGAGCATAAAGGCGTGGAGAAATTAGACATCGCGGCTCGACTGCCAGGCGAACGGCTACCAGATCGTCATCGTCCACGGCGTCGGCTCCAATTTGGATGTTATGCCGCCACTTCGACCGTGGCGTAGAAGTCGATTGCCTTGGGGTGTCTGCGCGGCCTGATCGCGCGCTGACTCGGGCGCGGAATCGGAAGCCCTTCCTCGCGCCGTCCGCGAATGTGCAGTTCGATCGCCCGCTCGATGCGCCGCAACGCCGTATCGATGGTCTTGCCCGTAGCGACGCACCCAGGCAGATCGGGGACCGATGCGCCCCAATCGCTCCTCGCATCACGGTTGATTCGGACAAGATACTGCCGCGTCTTCATCACTTCACGTCCTTCAAGCCAGCTTGGCGCTTGACCGAGGCCAAAGTGCCTTTCGGCATGTCGTCACCGAGGCTTCTGCTCACCGTCACGCGCCCAGGCTTCGTTGGGTGCTTGAACTATGACTGCCCTCCGTGCTCACCAATACCCAGCCCTCATCCGCGGCGACCAGAGCGGCCGGTGGCTTCCGTGCGCACAGTGAGTCCAGGTACTCCCCTTCCGTGTTCACGCCATCGTGACGATGATCTTGCCCTTATGATCGCCAGTTCCAAAGTGCCGAAGGGCTTCTGGCAAATCGGCGAGCTTGTACAGCCCGTCAATCACCGGTAGCAGTTTGCCAGCCTCGAACAGCTCATTGATGTAGTTGAGGTCCTTGTTGGGTCTCAACCCGACGAGACGAAGGTGCTTGTGGTATAGCCGCGACGTGAACGGACTCA
Source organism: Gemmatimonadales bacterium (assembly GCA_035710265.1). Taxonomy (GTDB): domain Bacteria; phylum Gemmatimonadota; class Gemmatimonadetes; order Gemmatimonadales; family GWC2-71-9; genus 20CM-2-65-7. Next base: position 1,039 of record DASTDR010000402.1, read on the forward strand.
TGATCAGGGCCTGCAACAGGCGCGGGATGCTGCCGCCGACGGTGACATAGGTGCCGTTGAGATTAAGTGCCCGAAGGTAGGCAAAGGGCGAACGGTTTGTTTTCACATCGAGGATGAGGTCGTAACACCGGCCACTCTTGGTGAAGTCTTCCTCGAGGTAATCAACGACGTGGTCCGCACCCATGGCAGATAACATGTCCAGTTTGCCTGGCTTGTCGACCACGGTCACCTCAACGCCGTAGAGTTTTGCTATTTGTAGGGCGAATGTACCAACGCCCCCGCCTGCACCGTTCAAGAGCAGCGTCATGCCGGAACGAATCCGGCCAACGTCAATCAGGCCCTGCACCGCCAACATACCTGCTTGCGGGATGGCTGCGGCTTGATCGAAGGTCATTCCGGCCGGTTTGCGCGCGAGACTCGCGGCCGGCACACAAGCATATTCGGCAAACGCGCCGAAACCGCTCATGCACAAATCGCCGTAGACCTCATCACCCGGCTGGAATGTCTTGACTTCGCCGCCCACGGCTTCAACACGGCCGGCGATATCACCGCCGAGGATATGCACCCTCGGCTTGAAGAGACCGCTAAACATGCGATTGACCGGCGCCCCCCGCAGCAACCCCCAGTCCCAATCGTTGAGGGACGCGGCAAGCACACGAACCAGGACATGATCGGCTTTGGGCGTGGGTTTTGCCACGTCTCTCAGTTTCAAGACGTCGGGCGTCCCGTAGCTGTCCATGACGACTGCCTTCATGCGTGTGTCCCGATGCTCCCAAAACTCCGACACCGTTCGGACTCTCTATGTGCGGTTGAGGTACGCCAACGCTCGAGCCGCCCCTCGTTTCGGCTCGGTGTGCAGAGCCTGAATGACGGCCTTTGGATTCCGTGCAGCCACGCGGAGCAGGGCGAGGGCCGGTCCGTCTGGTGTACGACGACCCTGCTCCCAGTTCCGCAGCGTGGCGACGCTCACGCCGATCATGAGCGCGAACTCCGCTTGCGAAGCCCCGAGCTTCGCCCGCACGGCCTGGACATCAGTGGGGCGAAACGTCGTCGTCCGCGATGGCCGTCGTGTCCCCCGCCGAATCTGCCCGGCCTGCCGGACACTCGTCAACAGGTCCTGGAATGCGGTGTCCTTCATTTGAACTCCTCCCGAACGACTCGACTCAGCTGGCGGGTCTGCGCAGCGGTCAGGTCGCCTTGCTCCGATTTCGTGTACGCGTTCAGCATGTAGAAGGCCTGTTCACCAGCGCCCAGTAGTAGATGACGCGCAACCCCCCGCGTTTCCCGCCGCCGGCCTTCGCCCAGCGGACCTTGCGGAGGCCACCAGAGCCGCGAATGACTGGACCCTGCTCCGGTCGCAGCATCAGCGCGATCTGGAGCTGACGATACGGCTCGTCGTCGAGATGCCGCCGGAGCGCAGCCGTGAATACTGGCGTCTCGACGAACCGCATCGGATGTCATGATACGCCATTGGCGTATAGCCTTCAACCAGCCTCAGTCGGTGTTCGCTTTGTCGGCATAACTACTCTTGGAGTGGACCGCACGCGTTCGTCGCGGCGAACCACGCCCGGCTCCACCCGTTCGAACTCGGCCAAGTCTCGCGAAATCAGGATGCTAACACCTTGGCTCGCTTCCAGCTTGACGGCGATTACCTGCGAGCCGAACGGTTACCCGCCGCCGCGGCTGGTAACCACCTGCCAACCGCAGGACGGGATTTGAGGGCGAACTGGTTGAC
>DASTDR010000403.1:0-2276 GCA_035710265.1 Gemmatimonadales bacterium
GACCTGGGCAGGCGACACGCCCACCGCCTGCATCGCGGCGGGCAATCCAATCGGGATCTTGCAGCTGTCGCCTGCGCCCATCGTTCACGTGCTCACGTCGATATGGTTGCCGGCGGATTAACCGTCCCACCAATCGCGATCACGAATCGCGTCGGGTCTAGATATTCGGCAAAACACGCGATTCTGCCATCACGAATCCTGAACCGTCCGATGTAGTCGTTGCAATAGGGCAACCCGGTGCCCTTCATCCGGGTCGCGCTCCGGTATTCCGCGATGACGTCACACGGGTCGGCCGCACATGTATCGATTCTCAGGTCGTACAGGTTTTCAGGATCCATCAGATCGCGCACGCTGTCCAGGAACGCCAGCGCTTGCTGTCGCCCCTCGTACCGAACCTTGAACCATGTCGGGGCGAACGGAATGACGAACACGAAGTCGTCGCTGACGAGCTCGCGCATCTCGTCGATATTCCACGAGTCGTTGATGGCCTGGATGAAGCGCTTCACCAGCCCGATGTTCGCCACCCGCAGTTGATCAACCGTCGATCCGCTGTTCCGCATGCGTCACCCACGCGCCAGGGCTGGGACACCGACGACGGTGGATCTCGAGGAAACACGGATCGCGGCGATCAGCAACAAGCCGATCACGTAATGTGTTGGAATGGACATGAGGACACCCGCCTTCGCGGTTATCGTAGCGAACACCCCCTGATCCGCGAGTGTCAGCCAGATGACCCAGTCCGCCGTCGCACTCCCGATCTGATAGAACGCGAGTGCCGCGGCGACACCGGCGTGCGGCTTGTCCCGCAGCGTCCACGCCACCCAGGCCTGCGATCCCAACGCGACGCTCAGCAGCTTCGTCACCCAGTGGCCATCCGGCGAGAGCATCCAACCCGTGACGGAGAAGACCATCGAGGGTGGCGTCAACAAGCCGACCAGCGCATAGAGCAGCTCGACGACGGCAACGACCCGAAACATGAACGGCAGCGAGGTGAATCGACTCATTGGTGCCTCCGCCGTGCAGCGTACGTCCGACGGAGGTGCAGACCATATGCGAAAGGCGCCAACGTTCTTGCAGATTGCGACAAAGTGGAGGTCGCAAGAACCGCTGCCGCCACGGGGCTGGATGTCCGGTGATAGGGGTGTATCTCGTTCCGTACTGCCTCGCCGCACATCGAGCACAGAGCGACTTGGCTGCTGTTGGCGGACAGCGTCTGGTATCGGTAGCTACGCGAGCCAGTCGATCGTCGGGTACACCTCAGAGCCCTCATTTACCGCGTGTTCGTAGACCTGCGACGCGGCGACTGCGTCCTGGAAAGGGAGGCCGACCCCGCCATAGATCGTGCGCTGTTCGCCAGAGGTGCGACCTGGATGACTGCCTCCGAGGACCTCCCCCAGTTCCGCTCCGATCACCTCGGCACCGAGTCCCACACCACGCAATGCGCCCATCTCTACCGCGAGTTGACGGTCATCGCATACGAAGAGACTCGAGCTGATGACGTCCGCCGACACTTCTGCCTTCCCGGGCTCGTCTGCACCCAGTGTCGTCACGTGCGCACCGCTCTTCAACATGCCGGACAGGATGAATGGCGTGGTCGACCACGTCGCCGAGAGGACGAGTCGGCTCTTGCGATCGCGGATACGAGATCGTCAACAGGCTCCATTGGTAGAGACAACTCCTCGCCCATCCGCGTGGCGAACGCGACCGCGCGACCGGCATCGGTGTCATACACGATGACATCGCGCAGCCGGCGCAGCCCCGCGAGGGCGCGAAGTTGAAACGAGCCTTGCACGCCGGCGCCTATCACCGCGACCGTCGAAGCATCTGCTCTCGCGAGGACGTCGGCCGCGAGTGCCCCCGCGATGCCCGTACGAATCGCCGTGATGTACGTCGAATCCATGATCGCGAGGAGCGTGCCCGTGCCCGCATCATGCAGGCAGATCACTCCCCGAATCGCGGGATCATGGTCCGGGAACTTTGCGTGCACCTTGACGGTGTAGACACCGAGGCCCGGCAGCATGCCTGGAAAGAGCACCGTAGCCGTCCCACGATGATCGGGGATCGCCGCCCGAACGCGGAGTGCACGCCCGGCGCTCGAGTTTGAGTACGTGATGAACCCAGCGCGAAGCTGTGTGACCAGTGCCGACGGATCCAGCAAGCGTTCAACTTGCGTTCGGCACAGCAGCAGCGTAGGCATGTCAGCGGGCAGGCGCTGGAGTTCAGGAGTGGACCGGGCGGGTTGCCTCGGCGTGCACTCGAACTGCCGCCAGCATCTC
>DASTDR010000404.1:0-2451 GCA_035710265.1 Gemmatimonadales bacterium
TGCACGAACGCATCGACGAGCGTGACGAGCCAGAGGACCAGGATGAACGGCTTCTTGAGCTGCGCGAACGCGACGGCCCAGGCCTGGCTCCCGCTGCCGGACGCCGCTGGGGCTCGCGGGGCCGAGCGCGGCAGCGTCATCCCGAACGCGGCCAGCGCCAACGACGCGATGCCCGCGACGATGAACGTCCAGCGCGTCGCGGCCTTGGCGGCGTCGCCGGTGAGCGGGTTGGCGAGCGCCGTGCCAAGCCAGTCGATGAAGCCCGACGTCTGGATCGCGTTCACCGCGTCCCAGTTCACGAAGATCAGCGTGAACGGCCACGCCGCCAGGATCCAGCCGATGGTCCCGCCCATGCGGACGATCCCGAACTCCTTGTCCGGGTTGGTCATGTTGGCGAACGCGATCGAGTTCACGATCGACAGCGTCGGCACGTAGAGCAGGCAATGCACGAGCATGGCCAGGAAGAACGGCAGGAAGTCGCGGGTGAAGCCGCACGCGAGAATCGCCAGCCCGCCCAGCAGGTGCGAAAACACGAGCACCTTCTCCGGCGCGAAGTTGCGGTCGGCAAACTGGTTGCTGAAGAACATCCCGATAATCGACGCCACCGGGAACGCGTTGAGAATGAGCGCCTGCTGGCCGGGTGTGAAGCCGAGGCTCGGCAGGTAGCCGAAGATCAACGGCAGCCAGGCGCCCCAGATAAAGAACTGGAGCACCATCATCAGGAAGAGCTTCGGGCGCGCGCTCATGGGCGCAGAGTGTATCGCGGGGCCGGGTCTAAAGACCCGGCCTCCATGCGCATGGAGCCCGGGGTCTTCAGACCCCGGGAGGCGTCCCTACGTCAGCTCGAATCCCTTGCGGTACTCCCGCGTGAGGAAGTCGTTGGCGGCCGGGTAGTTGGTGATCCGCATGGCGGCGCCGTCGTAGTGCAGCTTGGCGTTGGCGCGCAGCGCGGCGACGCCGAGCAGCATGATCTCCGTCAGGTGCGCCGCGTACGAGAACGGGCACGACACGGCGTCCGTGCCGCGAATCGCGTTCACCCAGTTCATCTCGTGCGCCTGATTCGGCACGCGCACCAGCCGCTCCGCCGGCGCGCCAAGCGTGTTGTGCAGCTCGACGGGCAGCAGGCGCGGGCGCGCGCCCGTGTTGTCCTGCAGCATCTTGCCTTTGGTTCCCACGTAGAGCACGCCGCCGGTGCCTTCGAGCTTCAGGTCGCCCATCTCAGGCGGCCGCGGCGGCATGAAGCCGCCGTCGTACCACGTGAGCTTCACGGGCGGCTTCCCTTCCCGCGCGGGGAACTCGTAATACGTCGTCGTCGCGTTGGGGTAACTCACGCCGTTGAAGGGCGTCGAGATCGTCTCGATGGTCGTCGGATACCCGAGCTTCAGGCCCCACACCGGGTGATCGACCAGATGCGCGCCCATGTCGCCGAGCGCGCCCTGCCCCCAGTCCACCCAGCCTCGCCAGTTGAACGGGTGATAGAGCGGGTGATACTCGACGTCGGGCGCGGCGCCGAGAAACAAATCCCAGTGCAGGCCCTTCGGCACCTTCGTCTTCACCTTGTTGGTGAAGACGTGCGCCAGCCGATTGGTGACGTCGTTGTTCGACCAGCCGAGCTTGCCCCAGTCGCCGTCGAACTTCTTCGGACGAGGAATGCCCTGCGGCCAGAACGCGAGCGGCCTGTTGGTCCACACGTGCACTTCCGTGACGTCGCCGATCACGCCTGCGGCCAGGTAGTCCTGCCCGCGCCGCGCGTCGTCGGTCGAGTGGCCCTGGTTGCCCATCTGCGTGACGAGCTTCGGATTCGCGGCGGCCTGCTTCGCCAGATGCCGCGCCTCGAAGACGCTCCACGACATCGGCTTCTGCACGTACACGTGCTTGCCCACCGCCATCGCGGCCGAGGCGATGGGCGCGTGCATGTGATCGGGTGTCGCGATGAGCAGCGCGTCGATGTCCTTCTGCTCCGCCAGCATCCGGCGGTAGTCGTGATGGCGCTTGACGCGAGGCACCTGCTCGTCGATGAAGCGCTGCACGTTCTGCCGGTTCGGGGCGGGACGCCACTTCTCGTCGGCAGCCTGCTGCAGCTTCGACGGCCCAAAGACCTCCCACTCGAGGACTGTGGTCGGCGGCCGCGGCCCGCCGCCACGACCACCGCGGCCCGGCCCTCCCGCCCGCTGCGGTTGCGGCTGGCGCGGCTGCAGCGACCGCTTCCAGTCGTCGATGCGCGCATTGACCAGCCCGTCGTCCACGTCGCAGATGGCGACGATGTTCTGGCTCATCACCGCCTGGGCGTTGGACGCGCCCATCCCGCCGATGCCGACGATCGCGATGTTGACGAGGTCGCTCGGCGGCGTCAGGCCCTGGCCGAGCACGTGGCGCGGCACGATGGTCCAGGCTGCCGTCGCGGCGGTGGTGGTCGTGAGGAAATCTCGCCTTGTCGGGTTAGCCATGGGT
>DASTDR010000405.1:0-2465 GCA_035710265.1 Gemmatimonadales bacterium
TCGCTCTATCCCAAGACGCATCCCTCCATCGGCGTGTCCCTCTCGCGCGTCGTGAACGCCGCGGGCCGGCTGGCGAAGGACGGCTCGGTCACGCTGACGGTGCAGCGTGACATGCTCACGATCGGTGACCGCGCGCCGTTGCGGCCGGACCCGTCGATCGGAGAACTGGCGTCGCTGCTGCACGACAGGCTGATTGGCGTCCTGACGATCCGTCGGGAGGCCGACGCCGATGACTGGCACACGTTCCTCATGATGCTGGCGCGGTCGACAGAGGATCTGATGGCGGACGGCGGCGTGTCCAGTGTCTGGACGCGCACCGGCCGTACGCGCTTCGAGATCCGAGAAATCGACTACGCAGAGGTGCTGCGCGAGCGGGGTGGCGGCGAGGCCGAATGGGATCGCATCGTGGCCAGCTGCCTCAAGGGCCAGACCGCGCTCGACGAGCGGGCGCTGGCATCGCTGCTCGACGCGCTTGGCGATCCGGCCCGCTTCGCGGCGCTGCTCAATCGGCTCAACACCGCTGCCCCCGATGGCGTCGAGGTCAGCGCGCGCGTCGCGGCCCTGCTGCAGCTGATGAAGAACGCGATCGAGGCTGCGAAAGCGCGCGGCGAGGCTGAGGGCGAGCGGGCCGTGCAGACCATCGCGAAATCCTGCGCGGGCCTCACGCCGGACATGATGATCGCCATGCTCGAACGGCGGCAGTCGGCCCAGCCGGATGAGGCGGCGACGGCGTCTGCCGTGGCCGGGCAGATGACCCACGAGACCATGGCGTCGTTCATGGCGCGATCGGTGGCGGCTGAGCGGGGCGCGACGCAACGGCTCGCCCAGGCGCTCGACGCCCTCGTGCCCAGCGCCGAGCAGAAGGAACGGGTGGTGCGGCTGGCCAGAGAGGAGGCGCTTCAAGGCGATCTCGGCGCCGACCCGGACTTCGATCAGATCTGGCAGAACGTCGCCAATATGGTGATGTCGTATTCGATGATTTCGTACTCCGACGAGTCGTGGGTGTCGGAACAGTACGGAAGGGAACTGTCAGCCGCACGGCGTCAGGCAGTGGAGGTCGAGCGGGTGTCGGATGACCCGCCGGAACGCGTTCAGGCGTGGGTGGCCACGGTGTCCGAGCCCGCGCTGCAGCGGCTCGATCTCGACATGCTGCTCGATCTGCTGCGCATCGAGGAAGTGCCAGACGCGTGGGAGCCTGTGGCGAGCATCGCGGCGTCGGAGGCCGAGCACCGGACGCTCGCCGGAGAGGTCTCGAGCGCGCAGGCGCTCATCGAGGCGATCGTCGGCGACGCCAAGGCGGGCGGTCGTCATGCGCTGCGCGCGTATGCCACGCGCGCCGTCGAGCGCCTGTGCACCGGACCGCTCGCCCGGCACGTCGGCCAGCAGCTCCGTACGATCAAAGATGACGAAGTTGAGCAGTACGCGCGGCTCTGCCAGGCGGTGGGCCCCGGCCTGGTGCGGTCGCTGGCCGACGCGCTGGCGCGAGAGGAAAGCAACGTGGCCGTCCGGCGACTCGGCGTGCTGCTGCTCGGCTTCGGCGCCGCAGGCCGGCGGTCGGTCGAACAGCTCAAGAACTCGTCGAACCCCGCCGTGCGGCGCACGGCCGTCACGCTCTTGCGCGGCGCCAGCGGCGCGGAGGCGTTGTCGGAGCTGGCATCGATGCTCGGCGACGCCGACCCGGCGGTGCAGCGGGAGTCGATCCACGCCATCGTCGAAATCGGCACCGACCAGGCCTACGCGGTTCTCCAGCGGCTGCTCCTCGAAGCGGATACGCCGCGCGACACGGCGCTCATGGAGCTCGTCAACCTTCGCGACGACAAGGCAGTACCGCTCTTCGCGTACCTGTTGTCGCATGCGCGCATGCGAGGCAAACTGGCAAGCTTCCATTTGTCGATGGTCGAAGCGCTGGGGAAGATGACGCCGCGCGCCGAGTCGGTCCGTGCCCTGGAGCAGGTCCTCCACCACCGGGACTGGTGGGCGTTCTTTCGGACGACCACGCTCCAGCACGCCGCAGCCAATTCTCTGAGACGGCTCGGCACGCCCGAAGCCGTGGCGGTTCTCGAGGCGGCAGCTGCGGACGGAAGCCGCGGCGTCCGAAAGGCGGCTCGCGCGCAGATCGCCCAGCTCCCCGGGCGGGCAGGGAGCCAGGCGTGAACGTTCAGCAGCGTGCGCGGCTGGCCGAGGAGCTGTCGCGGCGGTTGGCTGCGGCGATCCGCGGCATCAACCTGTATTCGCCCGGACACCCCCTCGTGCGGCGCAACGTCATCGCCCTGCTCGACTCGATCGCGTCGCTGCACGAGGCGCTGCCATCGGTGGCCGTCGGCATCGTGGGCGAGGACCTCGTGGTCGGCGACATCCCGCTGGCTCGCGCGGCCGAGACGATGGGCGAGCTGATGAAGCGTCTGCGCCACCTGGGCATCGAGCGCATCGTCATCGATCGAGGCGTGCACGAACGCGAGGTCGAG
>DASTDR010000406.1:0-6253 GCA_035710265.1 Gemmatimonadales bacterium
TGAAGGGCAGGGACCGCACCGCCGTCCGCAGGCAACCGTAGGCACCATTCTCACCGGCCTCTGTTTGATCACAGCCATTCCTGCCCAAGCCCAGGGCCCAAGCCCCGAGGCCCTCTTTGAGGCTGGCGCGCTTCGGGCGGCAGCCGATTCGTTCGCCGCGCGCGCCGCGCGCGATCCGCGCGAACCGGCGCACTGGTACAATCTTGGCGCCACGCTGTATCGCGCCGGCGCCGACGGCAAAGCGGCCGCGGCGTGGACGCTGGCGGCGCGGCGCGCGCCCCGGAACGAGGCGATTCGACGGGCGCGGCAGTTGCTCCCGCCCCCGGATCCGATTACGGAACAGCTCCTGACCGGGGGTTGGGCTACGCCGGCGGAGTGGGGGATCGTAGCCGCCGTGGCGTGGCTGGTGCTCTGGCTCGCGGCCGCTCTCGGCACGCGACGCCGTCTTGTGCTCGCCGTGATCGCGGCCGTTGCCGTGACCTCAGGTGTGATGGGAGGGATGGAATTGTGGCGCCGCGACCGGGCGGTCGTCGTCGTCACGGCCGAGTCTGCGCCGGTGCGCGCGGCCCCCTATGGAGGAGCCAGCGCGGCGGCTACCATTCCCGCGGGCGGGGCCCTGCTGGCCGGACGGACGTACGGGCCCTGGCGCGAGGTGCATCGCAAAGACGGCATTCACGGGTGGGTGCTCGAGGGGGAGATAGCCGGATTGTGAGTGTGATGGCGGGGGGACGGCCTCGCGTACAGGTGCTCGCCGACAACGTCGCCGACCAGATTGCGGCCGGCGAGGTCGTCGAGCGCCCCGCCTCGGTGGTCAAGGAGCTGGTCGAGAATGCGCTCGACGCCGGTGCCGGCGTCGTGCGTGTGGAGCTGGAGGACGGCGGCAAGACCCTGATTCGCGTGAGTGACGACGGCGTCGGCATGGATCGCGACGACGCGCGGCTCGCTATCCAGCGCCACGCCACGAGCAAGATTCGCACGGCCACCGACCTGATCGGCGTCGCGACGTTTGGATTTCGCGGCGAAGCGCTTCCCGCGATCGCGTCAGTCTCGCGCTTCGAGCTCGAGACCTCGGGGGGGGGCGGCGGCGACGCGACGCGGCTGCGCGTGTCGGGCGGCAAGGTGGAAGCCGTCGAGGACACCGCGCGCCAGCGCGGCACTACCGTCACCGTCCGCGCGCTGTTCTACAATACGCCCGCGCGGCGGAAGTTTTTGCGCGCGACGGCGACCGAGACCCGCGCGGCCGTCGAGGCGCTGACGGTATTGGCGCTCACGCGGCCCGACGTCGCGTTCTCACTCACCAGCGACGGTCGCGAGCTGCTCGATTGCCCGCCGGCGACGCGAATCGTCGACCGGGTGCGCGCGCTCTGGGGCTCGGAGCTGGCTGAAACGTTGCTCGGCGTGGCGCACCGCGCCGGCCCGCTCGAGGTGACTGGACTCGTCCAGCGTCCGGCCCAGGCGCGTCCCGCCGGGCGCAAGGGATACGTGTTCGTGCGCGGGCGCCCGATCCGCGATCCATTCATTCTGCGCGCGGCGGAAGCGGGGTATCGCTCGACCATCGCGCCCGGCGATCGGCCCTCGTTGCTGCTGTTCCTCGATCTTCCCGGCGATGCGGTCGACGTGAACGTGCACCCGGCCAAGCTCGAAGCTCGGTTCCGCGACAAGTTTTTCGTGGAGAAAGTGGTTGAGGAGGCTGTGAGAGAGGCGCTGGCGCCATTGGAGGCGGCGGCGCCGATGGGGGTCGTCGGTTATCAGTCGTCGGTCATTGGTGGTATCGGCGTACCGCTCGAGCTCTTCGGGCAGGAGCAACCGACGACCGACGACCGACGACCGACGACACCGTTGCTCCAGCTCTTCGACACCTACATCGTTTTTCAAACCAACCAGGCCGTCAGCATCGTCGACCAGCACTCGGCCCACGAGCGGGTGTTGTATGAGGACGTGATGCGGCAGCTCTCGGGCGACGGCGCGCCGGCGCAGCGGCTGCTGTTGCCCCTGACGCTCGACTTCGCGCCGGCCGAGCTCGATGCCATCGATGCGCACCGCGAGCTGCTCGCGCGGATTGGCTATGAGATCGAGCCCTTCTCAGGCCGCAGCATCGTGGTGCACACGGCTCCCAATCCGCATCCGCGGTTCGAGGCGGCGCGGTGCCTGCAGGAGCTGGTCGCGGATCTCGCCGGCGGCCGGTTCGGCGGCTGGCAGAACCGGCTCGAGCGGTTCGCGGCCACGTACGCGTGCCGGGCGGCGATCAAGGCTGGACAGACGCTCGACGCCGGGGAGATGCGCGAGCTCGTGGTGCGGCTGCTCAGCGCGACACTCCCCGCGCATGATGTGCACGGGCGACCCTCCATGGTTCAGCTTCCGAAGGACGAGCTTGAGCGCCGGTTCGGCCGCACCTGATACCCGACACCTGACACCTGTAATCGTGGGCCCCACCGGCGTCGGCAAGACCGCCGTCGTCGCCGCGCTCGCCGAGCACTCGCCGGTCACCGTCATTTCAGCGGACGCTCGCCAGGTCTATCGTGGTCTCGACATCGGTACCGCCAAACCCGACGCCGAGACCCTCGCCCGGGTCCCTCATCATGGCCTGGATCTCGTCATGCCGGGTGAGCGTTACAGCGCGGGGCGGTTCGCGCGCGAGGCGGCCCGCTGGCTCGCCGACATTCGGGCCGCCGGGCGGGAACCTGTGGTCGTGGGAGGTACCGGCCTGTATATCCGCGCGTTGGCCGAGGGTCTGTTCCGGGAACCGCCATTCGATCTCGATCGCCGCGAGCAGTTGCGCGCGTGGTCGGAATCGCTGGAGGGCACTGATCTGGCGCGCTGGGCTGGCCGGTTGGATCCCCGCTTCCCGGGCGGGGGCCGCCAGCGCGCGGCGCGTGCCGTGGAGGTCGCGCTGCTGACCGGACGTCCGCTGTCGTGGTGGCAGCGGGAGGCCCGCGAGAGCGGCACGCTCGATCCCTGGTACATTCACCTCACCGTGCCGCGGGAAGTGCTGCATCGGCGTCTGGCGGCGCGCGTGGATCAGATGCTGGCCGCCGGATTTGTCGACGAAGTGCGCCGCGTGCTCGGGAGCGGAGTTGCAGCGGACGCGCCTGGACTTGATGGCGTCGGCTACCGCGAGGTCGTGAGCATGCTGCAGGGCCGGCTGCCCGAGGCGGCGTTGCGTGACGCGATTCTCGTCGCGACGCGCCGCTACGCGAAGCGGCAGGAGACGTGGTTTAGAAATCAACTGAAGGAGCCAGGCGATGGGAGTTGGGAGCAGGGGATTTGGACACTGGATGCCACGGAAACACCTGATGTGCTGGCGCGCCGTATTCACGAGCGGTGGTCATCCCTAAATCCCAGATCCAAACTCCCAGATCCCACATGAGAATCGGCATCACCTGCTACCCGACCTACGGCGGCTCCGGCGCGGTGGCCACCGAACTCGGCCTCGAGCTCGCGCGGCGCGGACACGAAATCCACTTCGTTTCCTACGCGAGCCCATTTCGGCTGCGGGGTTTCGCCGAGCGCGTCACGTTCCATGAAGTGACCCAGCTCGATTATCCGCTGTTCGAGCAGTCGTCGCCCTACGCGCTGGCGCTGGCGGTGAAGCAGCACGAGGTCGCCAAGCGCGCGCAGCTCGATTTGATGCACGTGCACTATGCGATTCCCCATGCCGCCACCGCGTGGCTGGCGAAACAGATGCTCGAGCATGAAGGCCAGCGGCTCAAGATCGTCACCACGCTGCACGGCACCGACATCACCCTGGTGGGGCGGGATCCCTCCTATTACACGCTGACCAAGTTTTCCATTGAACAATCCGACGCGGTAACCGCCGTGTCGGCGTATCTGCGCGACGAAACCTACCGGGCGTTCGGCTGCGGCCACTGCGATCTGCGCGTCATCCCGAATTTCATGTCGACGGCCGACTACCATCCGCCGAACGACGACTCGTTCCGCAAGCGGCTCGCACCCAGGGATCATCGAGTGCTCGCGCACGTTTCGAACTTCCGGCCGGTCAAGCGCGTCGGCGACGTGATCAAGATTTTCGCCCGCGTGCGCCAGGAGCTGCCGGCCACACTCGTGCTCGTGGGGGACGGCCCCGAACGCGATGCGGCCGAGCACGAGGTGGACACGCTGGGTCTCCGCAAAGACGTGCGGTTCCTCGGCAAAGTGGAAAGCGTCGGCGATGTGCTGCGCGGCTCGGATCTGTTTCTGCTTCCGTCGTCGACCGAGTCGTTCGGGTTGGCCGCGCTGGAGGCGATGGCCTGCGGGGTCCCGGTCGTCGCGAGCGCCGTCGGTGGACTGCCCGACGTCATTGACGACGGCACGACGGGCTTCCTGCTGCCGGTCGGTGACGTCGGCGCCATGGCGACCCGGGCGATGCAGATCCTCGAGCCTACGACGCTCGCGCGCATGCGCCGCGCGGCGGCCGAGCACGCGCTCAAATTTTCAGCGGATCACGTCGTGCCGCAGTACGAAGCGCTGTACAACGAGGTGCTGCGGTAGTGGCAATCTTCCGGCTGATTCGCGCGTCCAATCTCGTTATCGCGGCCGCCGGGGTGTGCGCGGGTGGCTGGATCGCGCTCTCGGACATTGCATCGCCCAAGGAGCTGATGTTCGCGGCGTTGTCGGGCCTGGCCCTCGGCGCCGTGGGAAACACGTGGAATGACGTTCGTGATGTGGCGGCCGACCGGGTCAATCGCCCGCGCACGCGCCCACTCGCGGCGGGCAGCGTCAGCGCTGGGATGGCGCACCTGATCCTCTTTGCCGGCTCGCTACTCGGGCTCGTGTCTGCCGGACTGGTAAGCGGTTGGCAAGTGCTGGCTGCGCTCGCCGCTTTGACCGTCATGCTGGTGTATTCTCCACTGCTCAAGCCGCAACCGCTGCTCGGTAATGTCGCCGTGGCGCTGGTCGCCGGATCGCCGCCCTTCTACGGCGCGCTCGCGGTGGGCCGGCCCGCAGCGGGCCTCGTGCCGTGGATTCTGGCGGCGTGGCTGCATTTGGTCCGCGAGATCGTGAAGGACGTCGAAGACGAAACCGGAGACCGGGTGATTGGCCGCCGCACTCTGCCGATCGCGGTGGGGCGTCGCCCAGCTATGGTCGTCGCTGCCGGGGTGGCGCTGCTGTTCGTTCCGGCGAGTCTGCTGCTGCCGCTGCGGGACCATTACATGGGCGCGTATTTCCTGTTCGCGCTTCCGGCGCAAATGGCGGTGCTGCTCGCGGCCACGTGGCTGCTCCTCGGCAAGGCGGAACGGGTCAGCGCGCTGTTGAAAGGAGCGATGGTGCTCGGACTGGTCGCACTCGTCACGGGAAAGGTCGCATGAATCTCTGGCAAGGGATCCTGCTGGGCCTGGTGCAGGGGCTGACCGAGTTTCTTCCGGTCTCGAGCGACGGGCATCTCACCGTGGTCGGGACGCTGACGGGGGTGCGGACTCCGGGTGTGTTCGTCGAGGTGGCGCTGCACGTAGCGACGCTCGGATCGATCCTCGTCGTGTACGGCAGGCGGTTCTTTCAGCTCGTCGCCGGCGTGCTGCGGCGCAAGCCAGACGATGTCCGCTACGCCTGGCTGCTGCTGCTCGGCATGATTCCCGCCGGAGTCATCGGGATTCTGGCGGAGGACCTGGTCGCGCAGGCCTTCGACTCGCTCTGGGTCGCCGGCGCGGGGTTTCTGGTGACCGGCCTGGCGCTGTGGTCCACGCGACACCGCCAGCCGGTGGGGACAGACCGCCCCACGCCCGGTGCCGCCCTGACGATCGGCTTTGCTCAGGCGCTCGCGATTCTCCCCGGTGTATCGCGTTCCGGCATGACGATTTCGACGGGGCTCTGGCTTGGCGTGGGCACGGTCGCCGCCGCCGATTTCAGCTTCCTCATGGCGATTCCCGTCATCGGCGGTGCCGGCCTGCTCGAGGCGCGGCACATCGGCACCGAGATCTCGGGCGTCGGTGCGGCGCCGCTCCTCGCGGCCTGTCTCGTCGCGTTCGTGTCGGGCGTCGTCGCGATCCGCGTGCTCATCACGCTGCTGCGTCGCGGCCGGCTGTACGCGTTCGCGCCCTACTGCTTCGCGATCGGTCTGTTCACGCTGGCCTACGCGCTGTGGCACGGCTAGGCATCGACGACATTCCCGCCGCGGCGCTCGCGCGCCGCTGGGGCATCCCGCAGTGCGGCGTGTTCCGCACCTTGCCGTCGGCGCTCGATGCGGTTCACGACCTGGGCGCGCAGGGGGCGCCCGGCGGGACCGTGGTGTTGGCCGAGGAACAGACGGCGGGTCGCG
>DASTDR010000407.1:0-2721 GCA_035710265.1 Gemmatimonadales bacterium
GCCGGCGCTGCCGCTGCCGGCCTGAGCGTTGGGCACCGCAAGCAGACAAGGGATGCGGAGTTGATGCCGCGCTATCGAGAGCTGCGAGCGTAACTTCGACGACCGTGGGCCACGGTCGATGTAAACATGCACTGTACGTACACCGCGCGAGCGACGCGAGGCGCAGCCGAGCGGAAGCGAATGCGCGGTTAAAGACTCGCGGCTCCCACTCGATCAGCCTGGCGTTGGAGAGTTGATCGTTTTCGCCAGCTCACAGCATCAGAATCAATGGCGATGGCCAGAGCCACGGTGCGGTTTGACGCATGCTCCGAATGGAAAGAGATCCGTCGCAATCCCCTCATTCGGTTTAGTTTAGACCGCACCTAAAGGACGCGTCAGCACCGGCACTTGGATCAGCTGGCCGGTCGATGATCGACCGGAGTATTGGCGAATCACAGCATGGACACGTTGCCTGACGCGCGGCAGATCCCGCTCCTGTTGTCGTAGATTGCTGCCGTCCGTGTCCGCCTGGAGCTTGAAGCGACCCGAGGGAGGGCATATGATTTTGCCACTCTCTATTGTTCGTGTAGAGGCGGACCTTCAGGTCCGCCCAGGCCTCCACGAATACGAACACAAGTGAGCTCCGGTGTCAGGGCAAAGGCGGTTCGAAATGCGAACACAGAGTCTTCTGCCGGGCGTGGCTGCCGGTCTCGCACTCATGCTCACGCTGGTCGCCTCCAATTCCCGGAGTCTCGCCCAGGAGGACCCGGCTGCGCTGAAAGGACAGGTCCGCTCAACAGCCGAAGGGCTCATGGAGGGCGTGGTCGTCAGCGCGAAGAAGACGGGATCAACCGTGACCGTCAGCGTCCTGAGCGATGCCCGGGGCGAGTACAGCTTTCCTCGGAACAGACTGGCCCCGGGTCAGTATTCGCTCAGCATCCGCGCCGTCGGATACGAAATGGACGATCCCGGAGCCGTCGACATTTCGTCGAGCAAGACCGTCACCAGCAATCTGACCCTGCGCAACGCGAAGGATCAGATGAGATCACCAAATCATCCGACCATCCGCTCATCGATGCGCGCATCACTTCATCTGTCTCGGTTGCACCTATAGCGGTCGCGAGCCGACTGCAAGGGAGGTCGCACACCATGGCCAAGAAAGCTCTGTATCACGGAATCGTGGGGAGCGGCATCGCCGTACTGCTGGCCATCTCGATGGTCAGGCTCAGTGCCAGCCAGGCGACGAGCGCAGCGATCCCGATCGACGCCGACGACCTCGGCGGCGTCGTCACCAGTACGACGGGGCCCGAAGCGGGCGTGTGGGTGATCGCGGAAACCACCGATCTCCCGACGAAGTTCGTCCGGATCGTGGTCACCGACGATCGGGGGCGCTACGTCCTGCCCGATCTGCCGAAGGCGAATTACGCCGTGTGGGTGCGCGGGTATGGGTTGGTGGATTCGCCGAAGGTGCAGGGCACGCTGGGGAAACTGCTGAACCTGACCGCGGTCGTCGCGTCGAACCCGCGCGAAGCGGCGCAATACTACCCATCAAACTACTGGTGGTCGATGCTTCAGGTGCCCGCCAAGAGCGAGTTCCCGGGTACAGGGGCCAAGGGCAACGGCATCTCTGAGAACGTCAAGAGCCAGGCACAGTGGATGATGCGACTGCGAACAGAGGGCTGCCTGGGCTGCCATCTGATGGGCACCAAGGCGACCCGGGAGATTCCGGCGAGCCTCGGCACGTTCGCCAGCACAGTCGCGGCGTGGGATCGACGAATCCAGTCCGGACAGAATGGCGCCGGCATGAGCGCCCAGCTGAACAATCTCGGCCGGCAGCGAGTGCTGGCGATGCTTGCGGATTGGACGGACCGGGTCAAAGCTGGTGAATTGCCGCCGGCGCCGCCGCGCCCACAGGGCAGGGAGCGCAACCTCGTGATCAGCATGTGGGACTGGGCCGATCCGAAGGCGTACCTCCACGATGAGGTCACGAGCGACAAGCGAAATCCACGGGTCAATGCGAATGGCCCCGTCTACGGGTCGCTCGAAGCGGCGGCGGACTACCTGAGCGTCGTCGATCCGAATCGGCACACCGCAACCCGACTTCCGTTGCAGCTTCGCAATCCGAATACGCCGCCAGTACCGGAATTCATGCCGCAGCCCTCGCCGTATTGGGGAGAGGAACCGATCTGGACCAGTCGAACCAGCGCGCACAGCTTTGCCATGGATGAACACGGACGCGTGTGGACCGCGCAGAAGATCCGTCCAAACGAGACGCCGGAATTCTGTCGGCCGGGCTCGAGCCATCCGTCAGCCAAGTTGTTTCCGATCAACGAGAGCGGCCGCCAGGTCTCCGTCTATGATCCACGAACCAAGCAGTTCACGCTCGTAGACCTGTGCTTCGCCACGCACCATCTGGCGTTTGCCGAGGATGCGAACGACACGCTGTGGTTCTGCAGTGGCGGCGGCGAGGTCGTGGGCTGGCTGAACACCAAGGTGTTCGACGAGACCAAGGACGAGGCAAAGGCGCAGGGCTGGACCGCGTTCATCCTCGATACCAACGGCAACGGCAAGCGGGACGCGTATGTGGAGCCCAATCAGCCGATCGATCCCACCAAGGACAAGCGCATCATCAGCCCCTTCTACGGCGTCATCCCGAGTCCGGTCGATGGATCGATCTGGGGGTCGGTGCTCGGCTTCCCCGGTTCCATCGTTCGGCTGAACCTCGGGTCGAACCCGCCGGCG
>DASTDR010000408.1:0-7054 GCA_035710265.1 Gemmatimonadales bacterium
TTGCTGCACGACGGCCAGCTCGAGATCCTCCCGCCGGCGACACTCGCCGGCCGGATCGCCCGCCCGCCGCTCGCCCTGCAGAGCATCGAGCGCCGCCCATTCATCATGGATTACGCGAGCAACGACGAAATGCGCATCGCCCGGCCGGAGCGCCTCGCCGAGATCCTGGCCGTGCAGGGCGTTCCGGCCGCCGACTGGATCCGCGACTCCGTCCTGCCGGAAATATCGGCGGGCACCGAGCTGAGCCGGTGGGAGCGAGCTGTGGCGCGCATGCTGGAGGGCGAGCGCGGCACCGCGCTCCATCTCCTGCTGCGCCTGCCCGGCGGCGAGGAGCGCGGCGCGAGCGTGACGCGCAGCGTCCCCGTCACGGCGCGCTGGCCGCTCGAACCGCCGGCGCTCGAGGTCGACACGCTCCCCGATGGAGCAATCTGGATCCGCATCAACGCTTTCGCCGATCCGGCCGTCGCCGGGCGGTTTGCGCGCGCGCTCGACGACGCGGCGCGCGAAGGACCGCGTCACCGCGGGGTGATTGTCGATCTGCGCGAGACCGTGTGGACCGCCGGTGGCCGTGAGCGGGGGTATACGATGCTGGGCCGGCTGGTGGACCGGCCGTTACTGACGTCGCGCTGGCGCACCCCCCAGTATCGGCCGGCCTATCGCGGCCCGGACTTGCCCGATTCGGCGGGCGCGTGGCTCGAGGCACCGCCCGATACGATCTGGCCGGTCGCGCGGCGCGACGGCGTGCCCTACACCGGTCCGGTCGCGGTCCTCGTCTCGGCACGCACAGCGGGACCGGCGGAGGATTTCCTGGTCGCGTTTCGGGCGGGCAACCGCGGCGCGATCATCGGGGAAACGTCGGCGGGGAGCACCGGCCAGACGAGCGTCGTGCCGCTTCCCGCCAACTGGCAGGTGCGCGTGACCGTGACGCGCGACGCCTTCCCAGACGGCCGCGAGTTCGCCCGCGCGGGGATGGCGCCTGACTTCCAGATCGATGTGAACGTCGACGATGTGCTCGCCGGGCGCGATGCCGTGCTCGAGCGCGCGCGCGCCTACCTCACGGAGCTGGCCCGCCGCTAGTTGAATCGGGCGGCGGAAGGCGGCGAAGGGCGGCGAAGGGCGGCGGAGGGGGGCAAAAGCATCGCCGGCACCGCCGCTCTTACCGGGCGTAGCTCACCCGCCAGATTTTCCCGCCCGTATCATCGCTCACCAACAGAGACCCATCCGGGAGCACCAACAGACCGACCGGACGGCCCCAGCGCGAGCCATCGGCGCGTTGCCAGCCGGTGATGAAATCATCCACGCCTGTGGCCCGCCGCCCGCCGCTGTCCACCTGGATTCGCACGACCTTGGCGCCGGTCGGCACCGAGCGGTTC
The DNA here is from genome assembly GCA_035710265.1 of Gemmatimonadales bacterium. Classification (GTDB taxonomy): domain Bacteria; phylum Gemmatimonadota; class Gemmatimonadetes; order Gemmatimonadales; family GWC2-71-9; genus 20CM-2-65-7. The sequence continues at coordinate 1,374 of DASTDR010000408.1, forward strand.
CACGATCCGTGCAGCGTCAGGAATGCGTCCCCGCGATACTCGGCCGGAAACTGCGAGCCTGTGTAGAAGGCGAGACCGAGCGGCGCCGAGTGCGCCTGCACCGTGATCGCCGGCGGCTCGACCTTGGAGCAGTCCGCGGAGCCGTACTCGGGATTCGGCTTGCCGGGGAGATAGCATTGCGGCCAACCGTAGTAGCCGCCGTCCCGGACGATATCGACGCGCTCGGGCGGGACGTCATCGCCGAGGTTGTCGCGATCATTGTTGCCGCTCCAGAGCTCCCCCGTGGTCGGGTGGAATGCCAGGGCTACGGCATTGCGCAGTCCCTTCGCGAAGATGCGGCCGCCCGAGCCGTCGCGATTGAACTGCGAGACCGTGGCGCGCAGCGAGTCGCGCTCGTCACACAGGTTGCACGAGGAGCCCACACTGAGATAGAGCTTGCCATCCGGGGGGGGCCCGAACAGAATCGTGCGCGTCGAGTGTCCACCGGCGGGAATTCCCGAAATGATCGCGACCGGAGCCGTGCCCCGCGGATCAAAGCGAACCACGCGGCGTTCCTCGGCAACGAACATGGTGTCGCCGCGGAACGCGATGCCGAATGGCCCGCCCAGCCCGCGCGCGACCGTGATGACGGTATCGGCAACGCCGTCAGCGTTCGCGTCGCTCAGCTTGACGATGAGCCCCGACGCGGGCTGGGACGCGTAAATCGCTTTATCCGGTCCGAGCGTCAGATAGCGAACGCCGCGAAGATTCTCGGCGAAGACGGAGATCTTGAACCCGTCGGGCACGCGCAGTTGATCGTTGTCCCCGGCTTGGCCGGCGGCGGGCTGAGGACTGCGGCAGGCGATGAGCATCAGCACCAGGCTAGTTGCGGCTCGCATACACTCCCTCGAGGGCCGTCGCGCCCTGCGGCATGTTGTCGCGGCTCGCCAGCGCGTCGGCCGCCGCTCGCTCCACCTCAGCGGTGATCTGCTGTTCCTCCTGCTCCAGCGCCTGGGCCGAGACGCCTTCCTCCTTCAAATACTCTTCGTACAGCCCGACGGGATCGCGCTTCCCCCACTTGGTAAACAGCTCGGGCGAAAACGTTTCGCGGGCCTCGCGCTCATCGTGGGTCGCGTGCCCCCCCATCCGGAACGTCTCGGCGATCAGCAACGCCGGGCCGTTCCCGTTCCGGCACCGCTCGGCGGCGATTCGTGTGGTGGCGTACGCATCGAGGACGTTGTTGCCGTCGAACACCGCCCCCCAGGCGCCGTAACTCCCCGCCCAGTCGGTGAAGTCCGGGGGCACATGATGCTGGGCCAGCCTGGTGCCCAGTGCCACCTGATTGTTTTCGACGATGAAGATGACCGGAACGCGCTGCACCGCGGCGAAGTTGGTGCCCTCGTGAGCCGCGGCGGTCTTGGTGGATCCATCGCCGACCCACGTCAGGGCCACGCGCGGCTCGCGCTTGATTTTGAAGGTGAGGGCGATGCCCGTCACCACCGGCACCATGTCCCCGACGTGCGAGATCGGCTGCAAGACACCGTATCGCATCGAGCCGACGTGAAGATCGCGCCCCCCGCTCGGCGAATCCGCCGTCGCGAGATAGGCGCGCAGCATGTCGGCGATCGGCATCCCCATCTCGCAGCACGCCGCCGCGTTGCGGATCATGGGCGCGACGATGTCGGTGCCGCGCTCCAGCGCATGCACGGGACCGACCGTGGTCGCCTCTTCACCCGTGCCAAGCCAGGCCTTGGAAATCACTCCGGTGCGTACCCAGCGTTTCAGCTCGATGTCGTGCAGCCGCGCGCGTAACAGGCCGCGGTACAGCTCGAGTTTGGAGTCAGGAGTGAGGAGTTCGACGATCCGGGCGCGCTCGGGGTTTGATTCGATGGTCGCTCGGAATGCCTTCACGAGCTTCGGATCGGGCTTCCAATCGACGTATTCGGGTGGATCGAATGCGGGAAACCGCTTCACGGCACTCCGGCGGCGCTCCGGCCCAGGACCTGTCCATCGCGCTTGAAGACTCTGCCGTCCTTCATGACAAACTGGACGTTTTGGAGGATGTCGAGGTTGTCGAGGGGGTTACCGACGACCGCGACGATGTCGGCGCGTTTTCCGACTGCGATCGTCCCGATTTCCCGCTCGAGGCCGAGCAGCGTCGCGCCGGCCGATGTGCCCGCTACGATCGCCTGCATCGGCGTCATGCCGTAGCGCACCATCAGCGCGAACTCGCGCGCGTTCGTCCCGTGACGCATCACGCCCGCGTCAGTGCCGAGCGCGATGCGCACGCCGCCGTCGACCGCCAGCTTGAACGAATTGCGCATCCGCGGCGCGATCGCGAGCGCTTTGGCGGCGATCGCGGGCGGCAGCCGGTTCGCCGTCGCGAGCGATTCCACCGTGACGCCGGCCAGGAGCGTCGGCACGAGCCAGGTGCCCTTCTGCTTCATGAGCGTGACCGCTTCCGCGTCGAGAATCGAGCCGTGCTCGATGGAGGTGACCCCCGCGCGCACCGCGGCCTTGATGCCGGCCGTCCCGTGCGCGTGCGCCGCGACGCGCCGCTCGGTCATGTGCGCCGCGTCCACGACCGCGCGAATCTCCTCCTCGGTGTACTGCTGGACGCCGGCCGAATCGGTGGGCGACAGCACGCCGCCGGTCGCGCAGATCTTGATGAGGTCGGCGCCGTGCTTGACGTTGTAGCGCACGGCCTCCCGCACTTCCTCGACGCCGTCGGCCGCGCCCGCTTCGATCGTCCCCCGGCTGATCGGGGTCCCCGGATGATAGCCGGATGAGCCGTCGCAGTGGCCGCCGTTGATGCCGAACGAATTGCCGGCGCCGAGAATCCGGGGCCCGGGAATCCAGCCGGCATTGATCGCGTTGCGCAGGGCGATATCGCCGAAGCCGCCGCTGCCGACGACGCGCACCGTCGTGAAGCCCGCCTCGAGCGTCTGATGCGCGTGCGCCGCGCCCAGCAGCGCGAGCTGGCTCGGCGACTCCGTGAGTCCGGCGTGCTGCCAGTCGCCGTCGCCGATGGTGCGCCCCACGAGATGCACGTGCGCGTCGATGAATCCGGGCAGCAGCGTGGCGCCCGACAGATCGATGACCGTCGCGCCGGAGGGCACCTGCACGTTGCTGCCGACGGCTGTGATGCGATCGCCCTGTACGACGATGACGGCGTTCCTGATTGGCGCCGCGCCTGTCCCGTCTATGAGTGTGCCCGCCCGGATAACAACGGCGGCGGCGGCGGGCGAAGGGGCGGCGGAGGGCGGCGACTGCTGCAGCGTGAGTGCGGCGATGATGGCGGCTGCTGCGATCAAGAGAACTTCTCCTTCAGTTTGCCGAAGAACCCGCCACCACTGGGCGGCGCCGACGACACGCGGCCGGCGAGCGCGTCGCCAAACTCGAGTGCCGTGGTAAAGCGGTCGTCGGGATTGGTCTGCAGTGCTTTGGCGAGCGCTTTCTCGACCGGCTCGGGAACGTCGGGCCGCAGCGTCCGCACCGACTGCGGCTGGCTCCGCAGGCGCGCGATCATCATCTCCTGCGCGTTGCGGCCCTGGAACGGCAGCTTCCCGGTGAACATCTCGAACGCCACGATGCCGAGCGCGTAGATGTCGCTGCGCGCATCGAGCGTCTTGCCGCGGATTTGCTCGGGGCTCATGAACTCCGGCGTGCCGAGGATGATGCCCGTCGCGGTCAACTTCGCGATCGCGGGATCGGCCCGGCGCTCTTTGGCGAGCCCGAAGTCCATGATGACCGCATGCTCCGCGCTGCCGGCGTCGTCGGGAACGAGCATCACATTCTCGGGCTTCAGGTCGCGGTGAATGATCTGCAGCTCGTGCGCGTGGTGCAGCCCGGCGCACATCTGCGTCAGCAGCGTGACCGCGAACGCGATATCCATGGGGCCGCCGCGCACTTCGCGATCCGACAGCAGCTCACCCTTGAGGAACGGCATCACGAGGTAAATCAGGCCGTCTTCCGACTCGCCCAGGCGCAGGATGCGGCACACGTTGGGATGATCGAGCCGCATCGCGAGGCCTGCTTCGCGCCGCAGCCGCTCGACCGAGCTCTTGTCGGTGGCGAGCCGCGGCGACAGCACTTTGATCGCCACGGTTTCGCCGGACGAGATTTCGCGGGCGAGGTAGACGTAGGACATCCCGCCCTCGCCGAGTTTCTTCAGGACTTCGTAGCGGGCATCGAGAATCTGGTTGGAAAGCGACGAGGCGCGGTCGACCCCCGCCCCGGCTCCCGCTCCACCTTTCGGCGGCAGCGGCGTGCGGACGCCCGTTCCGCTGCCGGACGCGGGAGCGGGGGCGGCGGGCTTCTTCGATTGGATTTCGACCAGCATGCTGCCGTCTTTGGGACAGAACCGGGCCCCCGTGTCCGTATAGACGGACCCGCACTTGGGGCAGCGGCGCTCGCTCATTGCCGGACCAAGTTGCGCCCTTCGTTCTTCGCGCGATAGAGGGCCTGGTCGGCAAGCGACACGAAGCTGTCGGCGCTGTGCACCCGATCGTCGGGGAACGAGGCCAGCCCGATGCTCACCGTCAGATGGAGCGGGTCTTCGCCGGTATCGGCGAAGTCGCGCGCCATCACGCGGCGCCGGAGCCGTTCCGCGAAGATCTGCGCCCCATGCGGGGCCGTCTCCGGCATCACGATCACGAATTCCTCGCCGCCGTAGCGCGCCACGATGTCGACCGAGCGCGCTTCGCGCCGCAGCAGCTCGCCCACCTGGCGCAGCACCGAGTCGCCCGCGATGTGCCCGCGGGTATCGTTGATCGATTTGAACCGGTCGATGTCCGCGAGCAGGATCGTGAGCGCCAGGTTGTAGCGGCGCGCGCGGTCGAGCTCGGCGGCCAGCGCTTCGGCGAGCGCGCGGCGGTTCATGCAGCCGGTCAGGGCGTCGGTGAGCGCGAGCTTCTCGAGCCGCTGCTTGTCGGAGACCGCGGTCTCGAAGTCGTACGCCTTCTCGATCGCCGAGACGGCGGTTTTGATGACGGTCTCGGCGAACTGGGCGTCGGCGTGGGTGAGCGGCGGGTCGTCGCCCGTCGTGCGCAGGAAGAACACGCCGGTCTGCTGCTCCTTGATCCAGAACGGCAAGGCGACCGCGGATCGCGTCGGGACTTTGATTTTCTCGCGCTCCCAGCGGCGGCGCTCTTCTTCATAGAGCGGGTCGCGGGCCACGTCCTCCACGAGCACCAGCCGCCCCGTGGACACCGCCTTGCGAATTTCCGGGTACTTCGCGAGGTCGATCTGGAGGTTGCGCAACATCGGATTCTCGTAGGCCGCGACGACGACGCCGTTCTGATCGCCCGACTTGGCCAGCACCATCGAGCACTTGGAGATGTTGAGCGCGCGCGCCACCCGCCGGGCGAGGATGTGATAGATCTCATCCTGCTTGAGCGAATCGGTGACTTCGTGGAGGATGTCCACCATGGCGGCGCGGCTGCGCGCTTCCTCACGCGCCTGCGCCAGCGCCCGCCCCACGCGGATGTGCGCTTCGACCCGCGCCAGCAGCTCGCGCACCCGGAACGGTTTCGAAATGAAGTCGGCGGCGCCGAGACCGAGCGCGCGTACCGTGGCTTCTTCCGGCGGCATCGAGGAGACCATCAACACCGGCAGATCCTTGTGGCGCTCGTCCTGCTTCAGCCGCTCCAGCAGCTGGAGCCCGTCCACCTTGGGCATCATGATGTCGAGCAGCAGCAGCG
>DASTDR010000409.1:0-4554 GCA_035710265.1 Gemmatimonadales bacterium
ACTCGCTGTTCACGACGATTGACGGGCAGGTGAAATTCGAACACAAGAGCAAGCAACGATATCAAGTCAGCGTCTATCCCGTTGCAACTGAGGCCGCCAAGAACTAGGCGGCCTCAGTTTTTTTCTAGTACTTCGGCGGTAACGTCTTGTACCTCTCCAACAACTCGGTTTGTCTGCTTCGTAACGGAATCTCGCGCCCTCGGATGTAGACGTGCTCCACACCCGTCGAGAACTCGAAGGGATCACCACTCCAGACCACTACGTTGGCTACCTTCCCCGCCTCCAGGGACCCATACCGATCCGCCACGCTGAAAATCTCTGCCGGCGTCAGAGTCACTGCTCGCAGCGCTTGCTCCCACGTCATTCCGGAAGCCACCGCATTGCCGGCCTGCTGGCGCAGGTTGCGGCTGTTCTCCGTCGCGGGTTCGAGCAGCGCGACTTTGACACCGCCCTTGGCGAGCAGCGCCGCGTTCTCGTAGCGAATCCCCAGCGCGTCGAAAGTCGGAATGTTCTGGAGCGGCTCGACGAGCACCGGCACGCCCGCGGCTGCGATCTGGTCGGAGATCATCCAGCCCTCGGCCGCTCCCGCCAGGATCAGCCGCAACTTGTACTCGCGCGCGATGCGCAGGGCGGTCTCGATGTCGCTGCGCCGGTTCGCGACCGTGATCAGCGGCAGCTGTCCGCGCAGGACCGGCAACAGAGCCTGTAGATCGGCGGCGCTGGCCGCGAGCCCCTCATTCTGCGCCCGCTGATAGGTGGGGCCACGCCGCGCATACTCGAGCGCATCGTCGAACACGCGCCGCAACCGCTGCGCGACCCCTGCGCGCGAGCCGCCCCCGGCGCTTTTGGCGCCTTCGCTCAGGTCGGCAACCATCGCGGCGGGGGAGCGCACCCGCATCGCCTCGATCGTGTTGCCGTCGAGGTCGATCAACGCCGCCTGTCCCCAGATGAGATCACCGCTCGGCACGGCCAGCGTCGTGGTCACACCCTCGATCCGGTTCACCGCGATCAGCGTCGAGGCCGGATTGATGCCCTCGAGCACGTTGAACGCCGCGGCAACTTCGTTGCCGCGCAACGTCGCCTCATTGGTCTCCTGAATCGAGCTGATTTCGCGCAGCCCCATCTGACCGGCCCCGTCGATCAGCCCGGGCGTGACCCACTTGCCGGCCGCGTCGACGCGCGTCGCTCCGGCAGGCACGGTGACGTTCGTTCCAACCGCGGCGATGCGGCCGTCGCGAATCAGCACCGTGGCATTCTCGATCTTAGGGCCGGACACGGGATACACCGTGCCGCCCGTAATCGCGATCGTCTGAGCGAGCAGGAAAGCAATCATGGGCGCCCCAGCATGAAATCGGTTTTCGGCTGATGGGTGGGATCGGCGCGGTCGTACACGAGCCAGCCGTCGTTGTAAACCCGCAGGGCCTGGGCGTACACGGACAATGGGTCCGCGGACCACACCACCACGTCGGCCATCTTCCCGGGCTCGAGCGTACCCACGATCGAATCGAGGCCAAGCGCCCAGGCTGGATTTGCCGTAAACCAGCGCAGCGCCTGATCGCGCGTCACGGGAATGCCGGCGCGGCGGCCGTGATACATCGCCTTCGCGGCTTCCTGGTTCAGGCGCTGAATCCCTCCCGCGTCATCGGAGTGGATGATCGCGCGGGCACCGGCCTGCTGCAGCAGCGCGGCGTTCTCGTAGATCCCGTCCATGGCCTCCTCTTTGAAGCCCCACCAGTCGGCCCAGATGGACGACGCGACGCCTTCACGGGCCAGGACGTCGGCGATCTTGTACGCTTCGACCGCGTGATGGAACGACCGGATCTTGAACCCGAATTCGCGCGCGAGATCGAGCATCTGCATCATCTCGTCGGCGCGATAGCAGTGGTTCTGCACGAGGATGTTGCCGCGCAGCACGTCGGCCAGGGTCTCGTTGCGCAGATTGCGGTCCGGGGCATCACCCGAACGATCCTTGAGCCACTTATCCCACCGGCGCTGATAGTTTTGCGCTGCGATGAACGCTTCGCGGTAGCCCGCCATGTTGCCCATGCGGGTCGACGGGCCGCCGCGCTGGCCGTAGACCCGCTTGGGATTCTCGCCGCACGCCATCTTCAGGCCATAGCGCGCGCCGGGGAACTTCATCTCCTGCACGGAGCGGCCTGGGACCAGTTTCAGCACTGCGCTCCGCCCGCCGATCAAGTTGGCGGAGCCCGGCAGCGCCTGAATCGTCGTCACCCCACCCGCAATCGCGAGCGGAATCTGCGGGTCGTGCGGCCAAAACGAGTGCTCGGCCCAGACCTCGGCGGTCACGGGGCGCGTCGCCTCGTTGCCGTCGGACTCCGCGAACGTTCCTGGCGCCGCGTAGACGCCTAGATGAGAGTGCGTGTCGATGACGCCCGGCGTGACCCACTTGCCGGTTCCATCGACCACCGTGGCATCACTTGGCGCTTCGACCGTCGTACCCACAGCGACGATCTTCCCGTCGCGCAGCAGAATCGAGCCGCCCTGAATCTCCTCTCCGGTCGCGGTCATGATCGTCGCGTTGCGGATCAACACCGCCGGATTGGGATGCCGCTGGTAGGTCGAGGCATACTGCGGGCCGATGCCCCCGGATGTGTCTCGTGTCGCCGGCGTCGCCGAACCCTGGGGCGTCGTGGACGACGTCGTCCGTGCGCCTCCGGACGCGCAGCCTGCGGCGAGCAGAACCGCGAGCACGAGTGCGCCCGACCGCCGCCTTGTGAGCTTGACCGCCGCCGTTGTCTCTTGACCGCCCGACCGCCGCATTATCGGTTCCTCCTATTTCACAAGTTCAAACACGAGCGGTGCCCCCGTCGGCGCAACGCGCACGATTCTCCGGGGCTTCTGCTGGCTCACGTGGATGACCAGCGGCAGCTGCATACCCGCGAGCTCGAGCCGGTAGGCGGGAATCGTTCCTGCCGGCACGACGACTTGCTCGACACCGCCCACTTTGACACTCACGACTTTGGTGGCGCCATCCCCGGATGAGAACACGTTCAGGTGGAACGTCTTGCCCGATTCAAGCGGCAGCGCGGTGAGCAACAGGGTCAACGCGTTGTCGTCGATGGTACCCGCCGGCACGGTCGTATCCACCGCGACCGACCGCGGGGTCCCGGTGGGGGAAGGGGACGTCGCATTGCCTTTCACGCGTCCGCCGCTGTAGGCGAGCTGAATACTCGTCTGCTGGTTCTGCACGGTGCCCGTCTGCTCGGTACGGCGCATCGTCAGATCACGATTGAGAATCACGGACGAGCGCTGCTGAAAGCCGCCGATCACCGTGTTTTCCGTGTAGATGATGGAATCGCCGCTCAACGCCACCCTGGTCGACTGGCCGCCCATCGCATTGCCCTGCACCAGGGCCTGGAAGCTGTCGCTGCGCGCGACGATCTGGGTCGTGTCGAACGCGACCGGCCCTGCGGTGGGGTTCAGATCGGCCGGGTTGATCCGATTGCCCTCGATATCGACGATTCGGACGGGCGCGATCACCTTGAGTTTGTCGTAGAGCGCCTTCGCGTCCCCGACCACGACGATCGTGAGCGCCCCACGCCGGAATGTGCGCTGCGCGGCTGCGCGCGCCCGGACCCCGTTGACTGCCGCGAGCCGCTCGCGATAGCGCTGGATGTAATCGGACGGCAGCCCGAGCAGCCGCGCGTTCGTCACCACGGAGGCGATCTGCCGGGGTGTCTCGATCGTCAACGGAAATGATCCCACCAGGAATCCCTTGGCCGCGACCAGCTCGCTATCGGGAATGACTTCCGTACGCACGCGATCGATCTGATGCAGCAGCTCGACCAGCGCGCTGTCGGTCACGTCCGTGCGACCTTCGAACGTCGCTTCCCAATACCCGAGCCCGCGCGTCCGGCGCAGCGCCGCATACGACCCGTACGTCCAGCCCTTTTGCTCGCGCAGGATCATGAAGAGCCGCGAATCCGAACCGCCGCCCAGCACGTGCGACGCGATGCGCGCGGGATAGTACCCCGTGTCCGCTGGAAGGAACGTCGTATTTCCGATCACGATGTTCGATTGCACCGAGCCGGCGCGGTGCACGAGCAGGATGTCGGTGGCGCGCTTGGTCGCCGCCGGCGTCGCCGCGAGCGGGGCCGGGGCGGCGCCCTGCCACGTGCCGAACGCGCTCGTCGCCAGCTGGCGCGCGCGGGGCAGCGTGATGTCACCGGCCACGACCAGCAATGCGCCGCTGGGGCGCAGGCGACGCGCCGCGAACGATACGACATCCTCACGCGTGATCGCCCGGTACGCCGCGGCGCTGGTCGTCCTGCCGTATGGATGCGAGCCGTAGATCTCTTTCTGGAAGGCCCGGCCCGCGATGCTGCTCGGCTGGGACAGCTCGACCTCGAGCGACGAGAGGAACCGCGTGCGCGCGAGCTCCAGCTCCTCGGCAGGGAACGTGGGACGGCGGGTCACGTCGCCGAGCAGTGTGAATGCCAGCTCGGCATGATCGCTCAGCACGTCGCTGGACACGGTAAAGAAGTCGTCACCGGCGCCCGCGGAGAGGCTGCCACCCACGCCTTCGATCGTGGC
>DASTDR010000410.1:0-3850 GCA_035710265.1 Gemmatimonadales bacterium
GCGTGCGCATTATGCATTAGATGGCGCGCCCCTTGTTCAGTCTCAATAGAGCTTGAACGCGTAGAGCGTGTCGCCGACGGCGACCAGCACATGCTGCTTGCCGTCCACCGTGTAGGTCTGCGGCGAGTTGGAGATGTTGCCCACACGCGTGTGCCAGAGCGGCTTGCCGGTACTCGCGTCGAAGCCGATGAAGTTGCCGGACGCGTCGCCGAAGAACAGGACGCCGCCCGCTGTCACGAGCGCGCCGCTGCCGACGCCGCCGCCGGCAATGCCGCTCGGGAACTCGTGACGCCAGACGATCTTGCCGGTCGTCGGATCGATCGCATCGAGAAACTCGCCGGCCGAACCGACACCCGCCACCGTTTTGCCGCCGAGCCCCATCGAACCACGCGGATCGGGATCGGTCAGATAGACGATGTTGTACCCGTTCTTCTCCTGCACGTAGAACAGTCCGGTATCGGGTGAGTACGCCGCCGGCGGCCAGTTGGTCACACCTTGTTCGATCGGTGAGACGAGGGAGCCGGGAATCGTCGCTTCCTTGCCGGGGTTCGGGTCGACGACCCCCGTCGGCCGGAGCCCTCTCGCCCAGTTGGCGTGCTGTCCGTACTTGGCGGTGACGAGGTGCTCGCCAGTGACGCGATCGAGCGTATAGAAAAACCCATTGCGCGACGCGGTGGAGACGAGCTTGCGCGGACGGCCGTTGACCACCGCATCGAAGAGGACCGGCGTCTGGGCGGAGTCCCAGTCGTGCGTGTCGTGCGCCGACGTCTGGAAGTACCACTTCATCTTGCCCGTGTCGACGTCGAGCGCGATGAGCGAACACGTGAACAGGTTGTCGCCCGGACGGGCCACGCCGGTGTAGCCGGGCGTTGGATTGCCCGTGCCGAAGATGTAGAGCCTGGTCTCAGGGTCGTAGGCGCCTGGAATCCACGTCTGCCCGCCGCCGTGCCGTGCCGCCTCGAGGTTAGGCCATGTGTCGAGACCCGGGTCGCCAGGGTTCATCGGAACCGTGTAGAAGATCCAGTTCCGTTTGCCGGTGTCCGGGTCGAACGACTGGAGGAAGCCAGGCGCGTCCAGGTCGTTGCCGGTTCCCACGATCAGGTGATTGCCGACGACGACCGGCGCAGGGGTTGAGAAGTACTGCTGCTCGAAGGAGGCGATCTCGACGTGCCAGCGTTCCTGCCCCGTTCGCGCGTCGAGGGAGACAAGGTAGTTATCCGGCGTTTCAAAGAACAGGTAGTTGTGCCAGATCGCAACGCCGCGATTGCCTGTATGCGTGGCACCGCGCGTTCGCCATGCGAAGTGCCACAGCTCGCGTCCGTCGCGCGCGTCGAGTGCCCAGACGTGATCCGCCGAAGTGACGTACAGCGTGTCGTTCACCTTCAGGATCGCGCCCTTCACGTTCGTGTTGGTGTACTCCCCTGAGCCGACGCCACCGACTATCGTGTTTCCGCCGACGCCGCCAAATCCGCCGCCTCGACCGCCGTCCGGTGTTGGACCTGTAAACCCACCATTCAGTCGTGACACCCATGCGAGCGTCAGGTTCTTCACGGTCGTCCGGTCCACCTGCTTGAGCGCGCTGTAACGCCGGCCGGTGTAGTCCCCCGAATACGTCGGCCAGTCGTCTGCAAGCGGCTTGACGAGCGTGGCGGGGTCCAGGCCGCCCGATGTCTGCGCCTGACCGGCGAGCAGAGCTGGCGCAACCGCGATCGACAACGCCAGCAGAAGAAGTCGCAGGTTCATTTCAGCGTCACCAGAAACGCGGTTACGTCGTGCATGTCCTTGTCCGTGTAGGTCGGCAGCAGCTTCCGATGACCTTCACGTGGATCCTTGACTTCGACTTTGGGCAGGTCGCCGTTCCGGGCAAACGATTGCTGCGTGCCGTCCGGCATCGTGAGGATGACGATGAAGTCGTCGTAGCGCACGAGCGGACCCTCGAACCGCTGACCGTCGGGCAGCGTGACGGCGACGGTCACTGGCGACGCGCCCCCGCGCCCTCCCCGTCCTCCGCCGCCCGCCACCCACGTGTTCTGCAGCTGCATCGGATCTGGAATCCGCGTCGCTATCCCCTGCAGGCGCTGCAGGGTGTGGCACGTTGTGCACGTCTTGGTGACGTACGCTTCGCCGGCGTTCGCGTCGCCGACGAGGATATTGAGCTGGATCGGCGGCCCGGCTGGCGGTGAACCTTGTCCGCGCGCTGTGGCCTGCACGGCGTGAATGTACTCGGCGATCGCGACGATGTCCGGCACGGGCAGCGACAGAGCCGGCATCGCGGGCATGCCAGGCGTTTGCCGCCCCTGCTGGACCACCGGAATGATCAACTCCCCATGCAGATCGGTGAGCGCGATCTGCGAGCGGAGCAGATTGGGGCCGCCCGTCTCGCCGCCGCGAAGGTCGGCGCCATGGCATGACCGGCAGTTGATCTCATAGAGCAGCTTGCCGCGATCGCGCGTGGCCTGGTCTGCGAGCTGCCGCTGCTGCGCAGGGAATCCTCGCCCCGCGTTCTGCGCGCCCAGATGCCCGGCGACGCTGCCAAGGAGAAGCGCGGCGGCGCACGTAATGCCGATCGTCAGTCGCATAGCGTTGCCCTGTCCTTCAACGCGCCAGTCAGTTCACTGTGGCGCCCTGATCGTACGGCTTGAGGGGCCGAATCCAGACGTTCCGGTAGCGCACCCGGGCCCGGCCCTGCAGTTGGAGCGGCAATTCCGCGTCGTGTGGCGTATAGACGTGAGGCGTCATGGTCGGCAGCGTCGAGCCGAAGAGCTCGGTGCGATTGTGAACGATCACTCCGTTCCAGAGGATCGTGAAGTAGCCGGGCGTGACGCGGCCGGTGAAGTGCGGCGCTTCGAAAATGATGTCGAGCGACTGCCATTCGCCAGGCTTTCTCGACACGTTCACGAGCGGCGGCCACTCGCCGTAGATCGACGCCATCATGCCGTCGGCATACGTGCGGTTCGCGTATGAATCGAGAATCTGGATCTCGTACCGGCCCATGAATGTGACGCCACCGTTGCCGCGATTCTGGCTCGAGCCGGTGACATCGGCGGGAATCGCGTACTCGAGATGCAACTGCACGTCGCCGAAGCTTGCCCTGGTCGAGAGATTGCCGCCCTGCGCCTCGAAGTAGCCATCGCGCACTGCCCACGTCGCGGGCGACTCGGCGCCATTGGCGCCGCGGGAGACCCATTGCGAGAGGTCCTTGCCGCCAAAAAGCACGACCGCGTCCGAGGGAGGCGGGATGCTGACCGTTTCTCCCGGAGTCACCACTGTCGGCTGCGGTCGCTGCGCGTCGTGGATTCGCCAGCGACTGCCGGGATTGAACGCGGTGTCGGTGAAGCCCCACACTTCGCCGTCGGGCCCGAGAACGGGGGTGCCCTGAGTTCCGCCGCGACCACCCCGGCCGGGTTGGCCAGCCGGAGCGCCAGGCTGCGGTGTGGACGGTGTCTGTGTCGGCCCCTCACCGGCACCTCGCGCCGTCTGCGCCTGCATCGCGACGGGGATTAGCAACGTGATCAGCAGAAGGGTTCGCATAGTCGCTACGATTCTACGTCCGGGTGAAGTCCACCGAAGCGACGTTCGCCACGAATGGGTCGTTGAAGGCCATGACCGCCACGTGATCCGGATGGCGCTGATACGGCTTCGACGGCGACCGACGCACGCCAAGTCGTGGTTCCGAACAGCGAACGCGGAACAGTGAACTCAAAACACGAACCTGAAACTGAACACGAACTGAAGAAGTCAGAAGCGAGAAGTGTGAACGACAGACTCTCATGCTCAATTCAACTCTCGGGGATCAGCCAGCTTGAACAGCGTCCGCGCGTTGAGGTGCGCGATCTTTCGGCGGTCGTTC
>DASTDR010000411.1:0-8572 GCA_035710265.1 Gemmatimonadales bacterium
CGGCGCTGCGATTGGCCGAATCGGTCGCGGCACCCGGATAGATCAGGCTGGAGAACAGGATCGCTTTGCCGTCGGGACGCCACCGGGGGTTTGATGCGCCGGTCGAAATGCTGGTGACGCGCTGCGCCTCACCGCCGGCGCTCAGATCGAGCACATAGATCTGCGCGGCGTCGTCCGCCTCCCGGCGGGCCGCGAAAGCGATGCGCCGGCTGTCGCTGCTCCAGTCAACGCCGCTCTCGCCGCCCTTCGTGTTGGTCAGGCGCCGCGGCTCGGCACTGCCGTCGAGTGGCACCACCCACAGATCGCTGACCTGCTCGCCATCGGTATAGGACGGCTCGGTGACACTGAACACCACCCAGCGGCCGTCGGGGCTGAGCGCGGGTGAGCCGACGCGTTTGGAGAGGAACACGTCCTCATGGGTGATCGTGTGGCGCTGCTGCGCTGAGAGTGTCGACGAGACCAGCAGCGCGCCGAGAAGCACAAAGCGGTAACGCATGGCGATCACATCCTTCACGTGTGAGTTCACGGCACGCGACGGTGCCAGTGCGCGAATGCCGAGCCGATCACTGCTCCGAGGCAAGGCTCCGTCGATTACCCCCTCGCCAGGAGCCGGCGAGTACCATCAATCGACGTTGCTGGTCGCACTCTTGTCAATCATCGGGGGGGGGATGGGGTCACCACGGCTACCGCCTGGATCGAGAACTTGACGCGATCCGCGACGCGTACGGTGCCCGCCGGTCCGCCGCGATACGGCCTGATGCCGAAATCGGTCTGCTTGACGCTGAATGTCGACGTGGCGCGCAGGGTGTCGGTGCCGATCTCGAGATCGACGCTCACGGGGACGTCGCGCGTCTTCCCTTTGATCGTCAATGCGGCGGTCATTGTGATGGCCTGTGGCGTGCCTGCAATATGCTGTGATACCAGCCGAATCTCCGGGTAGCGCGCGACGTCCAGAACCTCGGTGCGCATGGACGCGGTGACCTTGCGGATCTCCTGGGTGTCGGGCGGTGTCAGCACTTCGAGACTATCCGTCAGTATCGTGATCTCGACCCGTGATGCGGCGAGAGAATCTGGTCGATACACGATGCGACCAGAGACACTCCGCGCGCGAATGGTGTGTTCGTGACCGGCGAATCCGAACAGCCCCGCTTTGCCTGTGGTCACTTCGAACCGGCTGGCCGGCGTGAGCTGGTAGACGACGGAATCCCCCGCAGATCCCTGAGCCAGCAACAGCAGCAGAAGCGTCATGCGGAGCGGCTACTTCAGTCGGGGAAGCTTGGGCGGCTTCGGCCCGTGACGGACGGCACCCCGCAGCGGGACATAGTCGAGCGGCGTGCCGGCGCGCGCGCTGCGCAGCAAGAGACCGCCACGGCTCATGTCCCCCCGGCCCGCGAACGTGGGCGGGAAGTACAGCCGATCGCCGAAGACCTCGAGTAACGGTCCCACGTACTTGTCGGTCGCCACGCTGCCCAGCAGCACGACACGGTCGGAACCGGCCAGATTGCCGGCGATCGCGGTCGCGTCACGCACCAGGGGCTCGCGAAACTCCGGCCGGCCCTCGTCGACTTCCACCAGCGCCATCTGCCGCAGGTCGTCGACCCGGATCAGCACGTCGGCGGGCAGCAGCCCGCGGCCGGGCGTGATCACATAGGGGCGGCCGAACCGTGTCGCGTACGCCAGCTTGCCGCGAAAATACAGGCTGCTCATGAACGTAAAGACTTCGCCGAGCGGCGCGCCGCCGTTCGCGAGCCGGGCGGTGAGCGGGCTCGTCTGGCTCTTGAGCAGCAGCTGCGCGCGTGTGCCGGCGCAGTTCGCGGGGGAGAGGAGAAAGACCGTCAGCACGCTCGAAAAGTAAACTCAACCCGTCGTCAACACGACGGGAGCGTGATCGCTGGTGCCGATGTCCACCTGCACGACGCAGCCGGTCGCGCGGGCCGCGAGCGCGGGGGAGGCGAGCACGTAGTCGAGCCGCCACCCGATGTTGCGGGCGCGCAGGTTGCGCCACGGCGCCCACCACGTAAACAGATTTTCGTTGTCGGGATCGAAATGCCGCCCGAGGTCGACGAGATGCTCGCCCAGCAGCTCGGCAAACAGCGCGCGCTCCTCCGGGCGCTGTCCCACGGCATTGGGCTTCCGTTCCTTGGGATGCACGTCGATCTCGGCGCGCGCGATGTTCATGTCGCCGCACAGAATCAGATCCCGTCCTTCGGCGTGCAGCTGCCGGGTCCACGCAATGAGCTTGTTGACGAAAGCGATCTTGGCGGGATAGTCCTTGCCCCCGTTCGGCACGTAGACCGAGGCGATGACCAGGTTGCCGTGCTCCACGTGCACAATCCGTGATTCCATATCGAACGGCGGATGGCTGAACACCGGGTCGACCGCGAACAGGTCCGTGCGCACGTGCAGGGAGACGCCGGAGTACCCCTTGAGCGTGTGCCAGAACGCGTGATAGTCCGCGACTTTACATTCGGCGGGAATCTGAGCCGACGTCGCCTTCAGCTCCTGGAGACAGACGATGTCGGGGCGCTCGCGCCCCAGCCATTCGCACAGCTGCGCGGCGCGCGCGCGAATGCCGTTCACGTTCCAGGTCGCGATTTTCACGCGGCGCGCGGGTCACCGACCTCCACAACCAGCTCTTAGAATCCCTGCGTCAGGCTGAACCGCACCATCCAATTCTTCAGCGGCCGGTTGAACGGACGCACCACGTCCATCTGACCGATCGCGTAGCCGAGCAGGTTCATGCGGAATGAAAAGCCGGCGCTGCTGACAACATCGCGCGCGCGCGGGCCCTTGTCCCCGAAAATCCTCGCGCCCTCGGTGTCGGTCCACGCGACACCGGCGTCATAGAAGATCCCAACATCGACCGGAAGGATCCCGTAGTAGCCGCCGCCCAGGCCGATCAGCCCGAACGGCGGAAAGCGCAGCTCTGCGCTTGTGACGATGAACTTTGATCCGACCATCTGGTCGAATACCGGGCACTCACCCGCGACCGGGCCGCATTCGGTCGGGCTGAAGCTGCCCATGTCATAGCCGCGCACGAGCGTGGGATACCCGATGAACAGGGGATACATGCGGGGATCTTCGGCATCGCGTCCATAGCGCCCGACGTGCAGGACCCGTCCGGCGAGCGTGAACGGGCGCTTGAACATGATATAGCGGCGATAGTCGGCCAGGGCGGTCAGGAACTGGAGGTTGCCGACCGTCGGATCGACCTCGAACCGCCAGCGTTGACCGAGGATCGGTCCCGTCGCTCCGAAGAACGAATTGTCATGGACCAGTGCGAGTGTCGTCGAGTACAGCGTCAGAGAGCCGGGCGCGGGAAGTTGGTCAGTGCGATCGTCGATCACGTTGCCGGCGCCGTCGTACGTCGTCGTGCGAAGCTCGCGTGAGAACGAGATGTGACTGACGCCCAGAGAGGCCTCGAGACGGCGCGAGCGGTTGAACGGGTACGCCACGATGCCGCTCAGCTCGCGGTTGGTCTGCTTGTCGCGCAGGATCTGCTCGAAATAATTCCGGTTTTGGTCGACGCCGTAGTTGAACGACCCCGTGATATACGGAATCCACTGGGCCCCGATCATCCAGTTCAAGCGCGACTTCCGGTTGCCGTATGCCACCAGCCCCGCAAAGTCCGAGATCCGGCCGTTCACCTGGGCCATCGTGACGAGGTTGTGATCGCCCAGCATGTCGCTCCAGTACAGCGTGATCCCGCCGCCGATGTAGGTGCCGAACCGGTCGGCCGCGATCGCGAGGCTCGGCTCGGCGATGAAATCGAGCGAGAGCTTGGGACGATACGCTTTGACGGCGCTGGCGAGCTCGAGCGAGGTCTCGGCGGGGAGACCCTCCTGCGCGTCGTTGAGCGCCGCCGCGATCCCCGTACCCACGACTTCGCGATCGAGCGGCGGCAAGAGCGCGGCGGCCTGCGGAAGCTCCTTGATCGGCCCGCCGGCGAGCGTCTGAATGTCGTCGATCACCTGAATCGCGTAGCCGCCGCCCGTGTACGTGCTGAACACGGCGCGCGGCGCCTGCTGCGCGACGCTCAACGCGGGGCTCAGCGCGGTAATGCCGCTGACGCCGCTGAAGACGTTGGTGACCTGGGTGATCACGCCGTCGCCCAACGACAGACGATAGACGTTCGAGATCCCGCCGGGGTCAGAGATGAAGTACAGGCTGAGGCCGTCCGGGCTCCACTGCGGATTAATGTGTTTGGCGCCTGAGAGCCTGGGCAGCTGCGTGATCTGGCCACCGGCCGCGCTCATCACTGCGAGCTGGTACGGCGCATACGACAGGCTGTCGAGCGAGGTCCCAAAGCGGTCGGACACGAAGGCGATCGACGCGCCGTCGGGCGACCAGGCCGGCTGCAGATCGGCGTAGGGGTCGTCGGTCAGGCGCCGCAGCTGTTTGGTGTCGAGATCGTACACGAACAGGTCGGTGTAGCCGCCGACCTGGGAGCTGAAGACGATCTTCTTGCCGTCCGGCGACCACGTCGGATTGAAGATCTCACCGAGCGACGCAAACTTGATGTCGCGGATCTTCTTCCCGGTGTTGCCGTTGACGATGCGCAGCGCCGGACGTCCGGTCACCACGGCGCCGATCACGAACCGGGTTCCACTCATGTCCCACGCGCCGGCGGAGTTGATGAACTGCATGCTCTCGAGGTGCGGATCGCGCGTCGAGGAAATGAGCTTGCGGATGATCCGGCCGTTTTCCGCATTCGCGAGATACATGTCGATCGAGAACAGCCCGGCATCGGACATGTAGACGAAGCGCTTGCCGTCGGGACTGATCGCCGGCGCCAGATTGTAATGCGACGTCTGGGAGCCGGGAGCAACGAGCAGGCGCGCGCCCGCAGTCGTCACCGGTCGCTCGCGCTCGCGCTGGATGTCGGCCTTGTCGGTCGGCAGCTCGGTGGCGGTGGCCGCCGCGACCTCCTGCGCGGCCGCGGTAAGCGCGCGATGCCAGTCGGCGAACAGGCTGTCGACCGGCCGGTGCGTCATGCTCTCGAGGGACAGCTGGACGTTGCCGTTACGGCCGGCGGAGCGGAGCAGGGCCCCGACGACGTCGTCGCCGTAGGTCCCGCCCATATAGGCCCAGAACGCCTGGCCCCAGCGGTACGGGAAGTACTTGTAGTCCTGGAGGTCGCTGAACTTCGGCAGCTCGCCGCGCCGCACCGCGTCCCGCATCCACATGGTGGTATTCGGGTCGAGCGGGCCGATCGAGAGATATTCCGCCATGCCTTCGATGAACCAGAGGGGCACCCGCGTCAGCCCCGTCATCGACTGACGGCCCACCCCGGTTATGTCGTACTGGAACGCGTGAATGAGCTCGTGACCGATGACGTGGTCGGACTCGGCGAGCGTCGCGCCCATCGGGAGGATGATCCGCCGCTTCAAGCTTTCCGTCACGCCACCCGTCCCTTCGCCCGGGCTCTCGCCCAGCACGTTGGTCTGCTCGAAGTCGGGGTGGTCGGCGTAGAGAATCAGCGGCTGGCGGCTGCTCAACTGATGCCGGAGCACCGTCGAAATCCGCGTGTACCAGCGCTCCGCCATGCGGGCCGCCTCGGCGGCCGCCTTCGCTTCTTTGTCGTAGAAATAGACGTCGAAGTGCTGGGTTCTGAGGATCTTGAAGTTGAAGGTTTCGTATTGGACGGAGTTGCGCCCGAAGTACTGCGCCGCGGCCGGGCGGGAGAACAGCGCGAGCGCCACAAGTAACAGGCTAATCCGACGAACGTTGTGCATGTCTAAGGATTACCCCCGGTTCTAGACAAGTTGCCTGGCTCCGCCCCTACCTGAACGTACAACGTTCCCCGGCGGTTCGGGTATGAACCCGATCTTCATTCAGGATCGATATCCCTATGCCGTCTGCCGCCGTCCCCACCCGTCCACTTGGCTCCACTGGTGAACAGGTGTCCTGTTTAGGTGTCGGTGGCGCCCATCTGGGAGGCAGGGATGTGGACGAACAGCTTGCCATCCGCATCATTCGTACCGCGATCGACGGAGGCATCACGTTTCTTGACAACTCCTGGGACTACCACAAAGGAGCGAGCGAGAAACGCATGGGGAAAGCGCTCCGAGACGGCTACCGCGAGCGCGCGTTCCTGATGACCAAAATCGATGGCCGTTCATCACAGTCCGCCGCGGCGCAACTCGACGAATCCCTGAAGCGCCTCCGCGTCGACACCATAGACCTCGTCCAGCACCACGAAGTCATCCGGTACGATGACGCCGACCGCATCTTCCGCAAAGACGGCGCGCACGCCGCCCTGGAGAAAGCCCGCAAAGCAGGAAAGCTGCGCTACATCGGGTTCACGGGCCACAAAGACCCGGCCATTCATCTATACATGTTGCACATGGCTCAGGAGCACGGCGCGCGCATCGATACAGTGCAGATGCCGCTCAATCTGATGGACACCCATTACCGCAGCTTCGAGAAGCTGGTCCTGCCCGAGCTGGTGCGGCGCGGCATCGGGGTCCTCGGGATGAAATCGATGGGCTACGGCATCATCCTCAAGTCGAAAAAAGTGACGGCCGAGGAGTGCTTGCGATATGCGCTGTCGCTGCCGACGTCCGTCGTCATCACCGGGATCGAGAGCATGAAGATTCTCAACCAGGCGTTCACGGTGGCTCGCACGTTCCGGCCGCTGCCCGAGTCGGAGATGAACGCGTTGCGGGACAAGACGCGTGAAGCCGCGGCCCATGGCGAATTCGAGCTGTTCAAGACGTCGAGCCTGTTCGATGCGACGTCGCAGAATCCGGAATGGCTCGGGGAGGAGCCGAAGCGGTTGCAGGCGCTTACGGGATAGCGCATGTTCGGCGGGTGAGCGCGCCCGCTGCAGCCCCGGCACCTTCGACCATCGGTTCCCGCGTCGCATCGATTGACCTGATTCGCGGAGCCGTGATGGTGTTGATGGCGATCGATCACGTCCGCGTCTATGCCGGAGTCCCTGCCGGTGGTCCCACGGCGGGCGTGTTCCTGACCCGCTGGATCACCCACTTCGTCGCGCCCGCGTTCATCTTCCTCGCCGGCACGAGCGCGTTCTTCTACGGCCGCAAGCACACCGATCTCTCGAAGTTCCTGTTCCGGCGCGGGGTGTGGCTGATCCTGCTCGAGCTCACCGTGATCCGCATTGGCTGGACGTTCAACTTCGATTTCAAGAACTACATGCTGGCCGGCGTGATTTGGGTCATCGGCTGGTGCATGGTGATCATGGCGGCGCTGGTGCACATGCGCCCGCGCAACGTCGGGATCCTGGGG
Organism: Gemmatimonadales bacterium; assembly: GCA_035710265.1. Taxonomy (GTDB): domain Bacteria; phylum Gemmatimonadota; class Gemmatimonadetes; order Gemmatimonadales; family GWC2-71-9; genus 20CM-2-65-7. Next base: position 7,252 of record DASTDR010000411.1, read on the forward strand.
CTCGCGATCATCCTGCTGCATAACGCCGCCATGGGTCCGCTGATGCAGCTGCTCCCGTTGGGCGAAACCTGGAAGGTGCTGTACACCGGGTTCTTCGATGGACCGCTGAACGGCACACCGCTGATCGTGCTGTACTCGATCATTCCGTGGATCGGCGTGATGGCGGCGGGTTACGGCTTCGGCACCGTGTTGACTCTGGCGCCGGCGCGGCGCAATCGCCTGTGCCTCCAGATCGGGCTCGGCGCGGTGGCGCTGTTCCTCGTGCTGCGCGGATTCAATCTCTATGGCGATCCGCGCCCGTGGAGCGCGACACCGCCGATGCCGGCATGGATCTCATTCCTGAATACGACCAAGTATCCCGCCTCGCTCAGCTTCCTGCTCATGACGCTGGGGCCGACGATTGCGCTGATCCCGGTGCTGGAGGGCGCGGGGTGCCGGACGGCGGGGTGGCTCTCGGTATTTGGGCGCGTGCCGTTCTTCTATTATCTGCTGCACATCCCAGTGATTCACGCACTCGCGGTGGTCGTCGCGACGATCCGCACGCCGGAGGCGACCTGGTGGCTGTTCACGAATCACCCGATGGGTAATCCGCCCCCACCCGACGGTTATACCTGGAGCCTTGGGTTGCTCTATCTCATCTGGGCGATCGCCGTCGTACTGCTCTACGTCCCGTCCCGCTGGTACGCGGATCTCAAAGCCCGCCGCCAGGATTGGTGGCTGAAGTACCTCTAAAAGGCTCCGCCGCCACCGCCACCGCCGCCACCGCCCGAGCTTCCCCCACCGCCAAACCCGGATCCGCTCGAGCTGCGCGGTGACGACGACATCGTGGTCCCGGCCACGCTTGAGAAGTGCGACATGCTGCTCGAGAGATGCCCGACGTTGAAATGCGTCACGCCCGAACCCACGTACCATCGCGGTGCCTCGGTGTAGATCCCTTCGAATGCCCGGGCAAACTGTCGTTCGACCCCGAAGGCCATGGCGAAGGGCAGGTATTTATCGAACAGCTCGGGATGCCCGATGATGACGCGCTTCAGATGCTCCGTCTCGACGCGGCGCAGAAACTCTTCGAAACCGAGGACGTGCTCCAGCGCGCGCGTCCCGGCTTCGGTCCGCGCCGGCATGACCGTGGCGAAGGCCAGGAGAATGAGGCCCGAGAGAACGCCGGCGATAATGAAAGGCACCGGTGTCAGCAGGAACGCCGCCGAGATGAAGGCGCCACCGAATCCAATGGCCACACCCACGAGGACGCCGGCGATTGCCCATCTCTGGTGGACCTTGTCGGGCCGGGCGCGATAGAACCCGTGCGCGGTCAGCTGATCGA
>DASTDR010000412.1:0-3315 GCA_035710265.1 Gemmatimonadales bacterium
CGTCAGATCGACGAGCCCGGAATAACCCTGCCAGTTCCGCGCCGAGCCGCCGGTCACGCATCCCGCCTCGACCAGCGCGTGTGCCTCGGTCAGCAGCGGCACCTGGTTCCACTTCAGCGTCGCGCGGATGCCGGATCCTCGGCAGACCTCGAGCAGGTGACCGAGGAGGCCGAAGCCGGTGACATCGGTCAACGCGTGGACGCCGTCGAGCGCGGCCAAGGGCATCCCGGCGGTGTTGAGCTGAGTTGTCGTGGCCACGAGCTCGCGGTACTGGGCGCCGGTGACCGTCTGTTTCTTCACCGCCGCTCCATAGATCCCCACACCGAGCGGCTTGCCCAAAACGAGCACATCGCCCGGGCGCGCATCGGCATTGCGACGGACGTGCCGCGGATCGATCAGTCCGATGACAACGAGGCCGTAAATCGGTTCGACCGAATCGACGCTGTGGCCGCCGGCAACGGGAATGCCGGCGCGCCGGCACGCCGATTCGCCGCCGTCGAGAATCCGCCGGATTGTTTCGACGGGCAACTTGCCGATCGGCATCGCCACGAGCGCCAGCGCGAACAGCGGGCGGCCGCCCATCGCATACACGTCCGAGATGGCGTTGGTGGCGGCGATGGCGCCGAAGTCGAACGGGTCGTCCACAATCGGCATGAAGAAGTCCGTCGTGGCGACGATCGCCTGCTCGCCGTTGATCTGGTAGACGGCGGCATCGTCGCGAGTGCCGAGGCCGACGAGGAGCTCGCGCGGAACGAGGCGATCGGCGCCGGCCGTTTCCAGGATCTGTTCCAGGACGCCGGGCGCGAGCTTGCAGCCGCAGCCGCCGCCGTGCGAGAGGCTGGTGAGCGGAACGGTCCGTGTCTGGTTGTCCTCGGCCATCGGGTGACTCGCGTTCAAAATAGTAGTGCAAAGCTGAGCAGGGGCCTGACCCCACTGGCCGGGTTCGGTTTTCCCCCCCTTTCCGTTTCCTGAAGTGTGGACGTCCAGATCGACACGGTGAGCGCCAGGTCCGGGTTTGTTGGCGCCTACAACAAGGAAGGGATACCATGCCCGACACGAGCATGCAGGACGAGAGCGCTCCGCTCGGCAGGCCTGAAGGAATGACCAGCACCATCGAGCTGCTGGATCGATTCAAGCGAGGCGACGAGGACGCGATCAGCGAGCTGGTCGAGCGGTCCATTCCGCCGCTGAAACGGTGGGCGCGGGGCCGGCTCCCGCAGTGGGCCAGAAGCCTCGCCGAGACGCAGGATCTCGTGCAAAACGCCGTCCTCAAGGCGTTGCCACACCTCAAGACGTTCGAAGCCGAGCACCCGGGCGCGCTGCAGGCCTACCTCCGACGGGCTGTGGACAACCACATCAAGGACGAAATCCGCAAGGTGAAGGCACGTCCCGTCGCCGAGTCGCTCTCGAGCCAGCAGCTGGACGAAGGGCCGTCGCCGCTGGAGATCGCCATCGGCCGCGAGGGCGTTGAACGCTACGAGGCGGCGTTGAAGACGCTCAGGTCCGTCGATCAGGAGGCGATCATCGCGCGGTGCGAGCTGCAGCAAAGCTACGAGGAAATCGCGCTCGCCCTTGGCAAGCCGACCGCAGATGCGGCCCGGATGACGGTCGTCCGCGCGCTCTCGAACCTCCTGAAAGCCATGCAACAGAACTAGGCCCCAGGGCTCAGGCCTCAGGCCTCAGCAAGACGGCCTCAGCAAGACCACTGATTCCCGGAGCCTGTTCCTCTGAGGCCTGGGCCCCTAGGCCTGAGGCCTTCTTCTGGTCCGTAGTATCGTAAGCCCGGCCGCACGCCGCCTTTGCAGGCGCCGACCGGCCCGGGCGCATGTCTGGACACTCGGACGATCTCGAAAAACTGATCGAAGCGGTTGCCGACGGCCAGTCCGTTGATTGGGACGAGCTCGAGAGAGCCGCGCCCGATGAAGCGTCGCGCCAGATGGTGCGGCAGCTTCGCCTGATCGCCGAAGTCGGAGAGGTCCATCGTTCGCGCGTCGACAACGTCGTCCTCGCCGAAGAAGCAGCCACCGCGCCCGTGCCGGGCGTCGCGGGCCTGGTGGCCACTCCCGAATCCGAGAAGAGGCGGATCTGGCCGCAAGTCGGCGACACGCCCGGGCCATCGGATGTCGCCTGGGGCCACCTGCGCCTGGTGAAGAAGATAGGGGAGGGCTCCTTCGGCGAGGTGTTTCACGCGCACGACACGTGGCTCGATCATGCCGTGGCGCTGAAGCTGCTCAAGCGCGACGCGGAGGCGCGTGTTCCGGCGTCACAGCTGCTCCATGAGGCGCGCAAGCTCGCGCGCGTGCGTCACACCAACGTCGTCACGGTCCACGGAGCCGATCGGCACAACGGGCGGGTCGGCTTCTGGATGGACTACATCGACGGCGAGACACTCGCGAGCAGAGTGAGCAAGGGACGCCTGAGCGCCGGCGAAGCCGTCAGCGTCGGTCAGGACGTGTGCCGCGCGCTGGCGGCCGTTCACCAGGCCAACCTGATTCATCGCGACGTCAAGGCGCAGAACGTGATGCGCGCCCACGACGGCGGGCGAATCGTCCTGATGGACTTTGGTGCGGGGCAGTTCGTTGGAGATCCGGCGGGAACGCGAGCACAGGGTACTCCGCTGTACCTTGCACCCGAGCTGCTGGAGGGTGGCGAGGGCACTGTCCGGAGCGACATCTACGCGGTTGGCGTGATGCTGTATCACCTCGTCACCGCACGATTTCCCGTGGACGCCCCCTCGCAGGCCGCACTGCGAGAGGCGCATCGGCGCGGCGAACGGAGACGGCTGCGCGACGAGCGCGCGGACCTTCCGGAGTCATTCATTGCCATCGTCGAGCGTGCGACCGACCCCGATCCGCAGCGCCGATACGGCTCGGCCGGGGACATGGAGGCGAAGCTCTCGGGTGAACCCTCGACCCGTCCGATACCGGTCTTCCTACCTCCGCCGCCACCCACGCCGATCGGCGAGTACGTCAGGCGCGGGGCGATACTCGTCGCCGCCGCCACGGCGATGATCGGGGTGCTCGGCTTCATCGCCTCCCGTTTCTTCGAGGTCATTCTCAACATCGATCGCGATTTCTCACTTGGTTTCGCCGACACGCTCGCAGTCGGGATGCGCGGATTCATCGCGTATGCCGTTTTGTGGCTCTTCGGAGCGGCCGCCCTCGGCGTGCTCGCAGCGCTTCCGCATCTGTTCGGCAAGGCCATTTCACGGCCGTGGAACGAGCTGGTTGCCGTCCTCGACGCGAAGGATTCCCTGAGTGTGGCCACCGGTATTCTCCTGTTCGGCGTGGGAGGCTGGATTGTCCTGAACCTGGT
>DASTDR010000413.1:0-9673 GCA_035710265.1 Gemmatimonadales bacterium
GCGGCGGTCGCGGCGGTCGCGGCGGTCGCATTCGGTGATGGGTACGCGACGGTGGGTGCGACCGGCGGTCGACGCTGGCTGCGTTACCAGCTCACGGTGCCGGGCGGGCGGTCAATCCAGATCGGTCACTTCCTCCTAGGCTCGATGCGCATCGAGCGCGATTTTGGCTACGCCGGGCGCGTCAAAGATCCGATCGATGCGCCGACCTTTGTCGTCCCTGAGATGACGGAGCTCGCCAAGCGCTTGGGCCCGCCGTACACCGAGCGACTCACCCCAAGCGTCCGACTGACGAGCACGTCGAGAGATTGGGCACTGCGAGTTTCGCAGCCGAGCCTCGACGGCAGGAATCACCTCTCGCTCACGCTGCGCGGCGACACGCGCACCACGCGCGCCCGGCTCACCAATGGTGTCCTGACGATCCAGGCGCTCGGCGCGCGGCCGGCCACAGTCAGCGTGGAAATCGCTACTGATGGCGCTGCACTTCAACCGCTGAACCGCAAAGCGATCTTCAACACTTCGTTTCACCGCTTCGCCGACTCCGCCAAGTCGCCGCGCCTCGAGCGCGAGATCCGCGGGTTCGAATTGCTCAGCTCCAAGCAAAAACTGATGGCTGGGTTGCCGACCTACGCGACGTACTTCGGCCGCGACATGCTGATGACCGCGCTGCTCATGGAGCCCGTGTGGTCCGACACGATGGCCGAATTCGTCATGGGCGCGGCGCTCGCCAAACTCGGCCCCGGTGGTGAAGTGAGTCACGAAGAGGCGCTCGGGGGGCAGGCGATCCGCGAAAACGCCGCTGAGTTCCTGCGCACCGGCGACAGCACGCTGCTGAAAAATCTCCAGCAGACCCGCGAGAACTACTGGATGGTGGACGATGACTTTCAATTGCCGATCGTCGCCGGCCACTATTTCGCCAACGCGCGCGTGCCCGATGCTCGCAAGAAACGCTTCGTCGCGCGTTGGGGCAGCGCCCTGCGCAAGAACCTCTCGTATGTGGCGGCGCAATCCGCCGCATACACGCGCCAACCGGTCGCGACCAATCTGGTCGGCTTCAAGCGCGACCCGGACGGCTACTGCCATCCGGGAAGCTGGCGCGACAGTCGCGTCGGCTACGGCGGCGGCTGCTTCGCCTTCGACGTCAATGTCGTCTGGGTGCCGGCGGCGCTGCGGGCGATCCGCGCGATCGACAGCACGCTCGTCGCGATCGGCGAGCCGGGCGTGTCGGAAGCGGAGGAAGTCGCGCGCGCGGCAGTCGTGTGGGCGGGCACCATCCGCCATTTCATGGTGACCCTCCCGCCGGCCGAAGTTCACGCGCGCGTCCGCGCGAAGCTCGCCTCGCTGCCACAACCGGAGCAGCAGTACTGGGACTCGGTGCTCACGCGGTCCGGCATCCAGCCTGACACGCTGCGCTTCCCCGCCGTGGCGCTCGACAGCGCGGGCCAGCCGATTCCGGTCATGACGACCGATCCCGCCATGTGGCTGCTGCTCGAGCGCCCCCCCCAGGATCCCGCGCGCGAGGCCGAGCTGCTCAAGCCGTTTCTGTTGCCCTATCCGGTCGGACTGTTCATCGACCGTGTCGGGCTGGCCGTTGCGAATGACGCCTACGCGTCACCCGCCGTGTGGCAGATGTTCGAGCGCGATCTGTATCATTCGCCGCGCGTCGTGTGGGGCCGGGAAGTGAATGTGCTGCTGGCAGCGCTGGCGACGCGCAATCATCCGGGCGCGATCGATTCGGTCCGGACGGCGGTCGCGCGCTCCGGTTTGCAGTACGCCGAGTTGTGGAGCTACAAGTTCGAGAACGGGACCCTGCGTCCCGTGCGCTACGGTTCCGCTTCGGACGTTCAGCTGTGGACGCTCACGGATCTCGCGGTTCAATATCTCCTCAACACGCGAAGGCAGAGCCAATGAGCAATCTCCACGTCTTCGACCTGCTGTTCATCGCCGGGTACTTCGTGATCCTGGCCGGCATCGGCTATTGGGCGGCGCGGCGCGAGAAGCAGGTGAGCTCCGACTACTTCCTCGCGGCTCGCGATGTGGGGTGGTTCGCGGTCGGCGCGAGCCTGTTCGCCTCGAACATCGGCAGCGAACACCTGGTCGGCCTGGCGGGCTCGGGAGCGGCGACCGGGCTCGCGGTCGGCCACTTCGAGTGGCTTGCCTGCATCATCCTGCTGTTGCTTGGATGGTTGTTCGTCCCGTACTACCTGAAGAGTGGCGTCTACACGATGCCGGAGTTCCTGGAGAAGCGGTACAACTCCGCCGCGCGGACGTACTTCACCTGGGTCTCGGTCATCGGCTACGTCCTCACCAAGATCAGCGTGACCCTGTACGCCGGCGGCGTGGTGATTCGCGCCGTGACCGGGTGGAATTTCTACACCGCCGCGATCGTCCTCATCGTGGTCACGGGCCTCTACACCATTTTCGGCGGCCTGCGCGCGGTGGTCTACACCGAGGTGCTGCAGGCGATCGTGCTGATCCTCGGCTCGGCGACGCTGATGATCATCGGATTGCAGCACGTGGGCGGGTTCGCGGCACTCCAGGCGAAGGTGCCGGCCGGTTTCTTCTCGATGTGGAAGCCCATCAGCGATCCGGACTTTCCGTGGACCGGGATCGTGTTCGGCGCTCCGATCCTGGGCGTCTGGTACTGGTGCACGGATCAGCACATCGTGCAACGGGTCCTGGCCGCCAAGGGCATTTCGGCGGCGCGCACCGGAACGATCTTCGCGGGATACCTGAAGATTCTTCCTGTATTCATCTTCGTCCTCCCCGGTGTCGTCGCCGCGGCGTTGTTCACGGACATCCAGGGTGATTCGGCCTATCCTTCGCTGGTGACGCGCCTGTTGCCCGTCGGGGTCAAAGGCCTGGTGCTCGCCGGAATGCTCGCCGCGCTGATGAGCTCGCTCGCCTCGGCTTTCAACGCGTGCTCGACCTTGTTGACGTGGGATGTCTACAAGAAGATGCGTCCGACATCGAGCGAGGCGCAGCTCGTGAAGGTGGGACGCATTTCCGCCGGGCTCATGGTGGTCCTTGGCCTGGCGTGGATTCCGTTCATGAAGTTCATCTCCTCGCAGGTGTACATCTACCTGCAAAGTGTTCAGGCGTACATCGCTCCGCCGATCGCCGCCTGCTTTCTCCTGGGGATCTTCTTCAAGCGGTTGAACGGAAAAGGAGCGATGGCGTCGCTCGTCACCGGACTCGTGCTCGGCGTGGTGCGCCTGGTTCTCGAGTTCGCCAACGGGACCAGCAAGACCAATCTGGCCGCCGGCTCATTCCTGGAATGGGTCGCCGAGTTCAACTTCCTGCATTTCGCGGTCCTGCTGTTTGTGATCTGCACCGCCGTTCTCTTCGTGGTGAGCCTGGCCACGCCCGCGCCTGGCATCGACAAGACCGCGGGGCTCACCTACGCGAAGGCCACCGCCGGAGCGCCGAGTATAGGAATGCTGGAGGATGAGACGCGGAAGCACCGCACGATCGAGATCGGACTCTCGGTCTTGCTCTTGCTGATCATCGGCGTGCTGTGGATCGTGTTCGCGTGAGAACCCAACGCGTGGGGAGTGGGGTGTGGGGAGTGGTCACCCTGCTCCTCGCGCTGGCATGCCGCCCGTCCGCCCGTCCCCCCGTCCGGCCGTCCGTTTACGATCCCGCGCACGACGTCGGCGCGCTGTTCGCGGACGTGCAGTTGTCCGGGATCTTCTCTGATTCGAAGGAGTTCGTGGACGCGAAACCGAAAGCGGCTGCCGGGACGATCCAGGCGCGCTACGACTCCGCGCGGCGCACACCGGGGTTCGTTCTGAAGGATTTCGTCGCGCAGAACTTCGTGTTGCCGGAGCCGGCCGGCGCCGGCTCCGGCAATGGTCGCCCGCCGTCCGGCCGTCAAGCCATGGTCGCGCACATCAACGCGTTGTGGCCTGTGCTCACGCGGCAACCCGACAGCGCCGATGCGAGCTCATCGCTGATTCCGCTGCCGCATCCCTACGTGGTTCCAGGCGGGCGCTTTCGTGAGATCTACTACTGGGACAGCTACTTCACGATGCAGGGGCTTGTGAAGAGCGGGCGCACCGATCTCGTGAAAAACATGCTGGACAACTTCGCGCACCTGGTCCGAACCGTCGGGCATATCCCCAACGGCAACCGCACGTACTATCTGTCGCGCAGCCAGCCGCCGTACTTCGCGGCGATGGTGGCGCTGTACGCGGGCGCGACCGACACAGCGCAGGCGCTGCCGTACCTCGACGCTTTGGAGAAGGAGCACGCGTTCTGGATGGACGGCGCGGAGCGGCTGCAGCCCGGGCAGTATTTTCGGCGGGTCGTGCGGATGCCGGACGGGGTGGTGCTGAACCGGTATTGGGATGACTCGGACGAGCCGCGCCCCGAGTCGTACCGGCCCGACGTGGAGATCGGGATGACGCTGCCCGATTCGGTACGCCCGCTCTTCTACCGAAACGTGCGGGCGAGCGCTGAAAGCGGGTGGGATTTCTCGAGCCGCTGGATGCGGGATCCCAAGGACCTCCGCACGCTCGAAACCGTCGATTTGATACCGGTCGACCTCAACGCTCTCCTTTATAATGCCGAGCAGGTGATCGCGGCGTTGCGGACGTTCCGGATGGGGCCGGGGGACGAGCAGGTCGCGCGCCGGTTCCTGCGCCTGGCTGCCGAGCGCCGGCTGGCCATTCAGACACTGATGTACGATCCGCCGCGCGGCTTCTTCTACGACGTTCGCTGGCGCACGGGTGAGCGCGTGCTCGACCGGCCGTCACTCGCAGCCGCAGCGCCCCTCTACTTCGGCATTGCGACGCCGGAGCAGGGCGTGCGCACGGCCGCGAAACTCGAGGCTGAGTTCTTAAAGCCGGGCGGGTTTGTCACCACCAACTTCAACTCCGGACAGCAGTGGGACGGCCCCAACGGCTGGCCGCCGCTCGAGTGGTTGACCATCGAGGGCGTGCGCCGTTACCAGCGCGACGATCTCGCCGAGAGGGCGGCGAGTCGGTGGCTCAATCTCATCCAGCGCACGTATCGGACAACGGGGCGGATGATGGAGAAGTACGACGTCATCAATACGAATCGGAAGGCGGGCGGGGGAGAGTATCCGACCCAGGATGGATTTGGCTGGACCAATGGGGTCGCGTTGGCGTTGTGTGCCATGCCGGCTCAAACCAGGACATGCAAAAACTAGACGCACAGACGCACAGCGGTGAATAGGATTTGGGTTGTAGGACTGCTGTGCATCGGGTGTACCGCGTCTTCGACGACAGAAGAGATCGTCCTCGCAACGACAACCTCGACTCGCGATACCGGACTCCTCGATTCGCTGCTGCCATCCTTCGAGTCGGCCAGCGGCTACAAGGTGAAAGTGATCGCGGTCGGGACGGGCCAGGCGATCGCGATGGCGCGGCGCGGTGATGCGCAGGTCGTGCTGGTACACGCGCCGGAGATCGAGCGGGCCCAAGTCGACTCCGGCAATTTTGTCCGCCGGCGCCCGGTGATGCACAACGATTTTCTGTTCGTCGGTCCGGCGAACGACCCGGCCCGGCTGCGCGGCATGCAGGACCCCGTCGCCGCCTTGCGGCGCATTCTCGAAACCACGTCCTCATTCGTGTCACGCGGGGACCGCTCCGGCACCCACATGTTCGAGCAGAAACTCTGGAAGCTCGCGGGACTGCAGCCGCCGGCGCCGGGAGGCTGGTACGTCGAAGCGGGGCAGGGGATGGCGGCCACGTTGCAGATGGCCGACGAGACCCATGCCTACACGATCAGCGATCGCGGGACGTTTCTCGCCTGGAAAACCAGGCTCGAGCTCGTTCCGCTGGTGGAGGGGGATACGTTGTTCAACAACGTCTATCACGTGATGGAGGTACCCGACGCCTCAGCAGGCGCGCGTGCGCTCGCTGATTACTTCGTGTCGGCGGAAGCTCAGGAGATCATTGAGAAGTTCGGCACCAGCCGGTTCGGCCGTCCCTTATTCGTCCCCGATGCCGGACGGGAGGTGTTGTCCCGCTAACTGTTCACTACCAACCGCTGTGCGTCTGTCCGTCGAGTCTGCCTGTCCTGATTTTTAGAAAGCCTGATCCCACCGCTGCGACAATCTGATAGCCGAGCTGATCAAGCCGACCATGCTGTAGGTCTGCACGAAATTTCCCCACTGCTCCCGGCTCTTCGGATCGATGTGCTCGGCCAGCAGCCCGTGGCGATTGCGGCACGCGAGCAGATCCTCGAATGTCTTGCGCGCGTCCTCCCGGTCGCCGATCGCGTGCAGCGCATTCACATACCAGAACGTGCAGACGAGAAACGCGTTCTCGGGCGCGCCGAAATCGTCCGGCATGATGTAGCGGAACACGAAGTCGCCGCGCTTCAGCTCGCGTCCGATCGCGCGTACGGTGGCGACGAAGCGCGGATCGTTGTCGTCCACAAAGAACAGCTCGTTGAGCCGCAGCAGGCTCGCATCGAGCTGGTCTCCGCCGAACGTCGCCACGAACGTCCCGAGCTGAGGATTCCAGGCACGCTCGAGAATCTCCGCATGCAGCCGGCCGGCACGCTCGTTCCAGCAGCGCGCGCGCTCGGTGAGTCCGAGCTGCGACGCGATCCGGGCGAGGCGGTCGCACCCGGCCCAGCACATCACCGCCGAGAACGTGTGCACGTGCTGGGACCCGCGCAGCTCCCACAGCCCCGCGTCCGGCTGGTTGTAGAGCGCGAGCGCGCGCTCGCCCAGCGGCTCGAGCCGGCGGAACAGCGACTCGTCGCCGGGGCTCGCGAGGCGCCGGTCGAAGAACACGTGCGTCGCCGCGAGAATCGACGCGCCGTACACGTCGTGCTGCGCCTGCTCGGCGGCCTGGTTGCTCACGCGCACCGGCCCGTTGCCGCGATAGCCGGGAAGCGTCTCGACGATGCGCTCGGGGGGCAAGACGTGGCCCGTGATCGTGTACACGGGTTGGAGCGGCTTGTCTGCGCCGTCCGCGACGATGTTCAGGATGTAGTTGAGATAGCGCTCCATCGTATGCGTCGCGCCGAGACGGTTGAGCGCGTACACCACGAAGTAGGCGTCGCGCAGCCAGCAGAAGCGGTAATCCCAGTTGCGCACGCTGCCGGGCGCTTCGGGAATCGACGTCGTGAGCGCCGCGACGATGGCGCCGGTGTCCTCGAACACGTTCAGCTTCAGCGTGATCGCGGCGCGAATCACGGCATCCTGCCACTCGAACGGAATCGCCAGCGAGCGCACCCACTCCCGCCAGTACGCCGTCGTGTGCGACAGGAAATGATTCCCGACCTCGTGCACCGTTTCCTGCAGCGTTTCGTCGGGACCGAGCACCAGCGTGACCACGTCATCGACGAAAAACGCGTTTTCTTCGAGGACCGACGTGACCGGCGCATCGGTGGTGAGGCGCAGCACCATCGCGTTGCCGACGTAGCGGATGTGGTTCGATCCGTACGTGATCGCGGCGAGTCCGCGCCCGTAGTCCTGCGCGGGACGGCAGCGCACGCGAATCCGCGGGTGGCCGGCGAGCCGGCGAATGCGCCGGACGATCATCATCGGGCAGAACGTGCGCCCGTGGTGCTCGAAGCGCGGCGAGAAATCGGTGATCTCGATGGCGGCGCCCGACGTGTCGGTCATGCGCGTGACGAGGACCGGCGTGTTGTGCTGGTAGCGCTGTTCGACCGTCGCGCGCTCGAGCAGCTCGATCGCGAAGAACCCGATGTCGTCGCGTTGACCCGTGCGTTCCTTGAGCAGCGAACAGAACATCGGATCGCCGTCGAAACGCGGGAAGCAAGACCAGTTGATCTCGCCGCCCGGGTCGACGAACGCGCCGACGGTCCCGTTGCCGATCAGCGCGAGATCGAGCGAAGCCATGCTTCCACCGCCTTGACGTTGTCGAGTCGCCACCGGGCGGCCGTGTCGCCGCTCCCCACCTTGATCGAATGCCCGCCGAGCTCGTTTACGGTCGCGAAGCCGTACTCGTCGGTCGCGTCGTCGCCCACGAACGCGGGCGTGCGCCCCGCGAACGGCGGCTCAGACATGAATTCCAGGAGCGCGCGGCCCTTGTCCTTCCCGGCCGGCTTCAGCTCGAGGACGCTCTTGCCCTGCAGCAGCGTATACGTCCCGTCGAGATCCGCCACCAACGCTTCCATGGTCTGATGAACGAACCCCGCTAGGCCGGGATTGCGGCGGTAGTGCAGCGCCAGCGACAGGCCTTTGTCCTCGAGCAGCAGGCCGGGTTTGTCGAAGATGGCCTGCGCCAAGCGCTGGCGCGCAGGTCCCAGATCGAACTGGGACCCGTGGCTGGTCCAGGTCCCGAGGGCGTTGCGCCGCTCGGCGCCGTGCTGCCCGGCGACCGGGAGCACCCTGTGGGGGAACATGCGGTCGATCTCGGTAATCGGACGGCCGGTCATGAGCGCGACGGCCCCCTCCGCCCACTCGTGGAGCTGCTCGAGCAGCTTGCGCAGCTCCTCGGTGATCCGGACGGCGGCCGGCGTTTCGGCAAACTCGATCAGCGTGCCGTCCAAATCGAAAAAGTACGCCCATCCACTGTCCGGCGGCGGCGGCGAAGCAGCAGCGGATCGCGCCACGGCGGCTAGCGTCGTCCGATCGACTTGGCCGCCGCCGCACCGTGTCCGTGCGCGCTCGAGCGCGCTTTGACGATCTCTGGCAGCCTGCCGCGCCGCCGCATCGCCGCGGCATCCATCAGCATCCGGCCGGCCCACCGGTAGACGTTGAAGTCCTGAATCAAGCCACGCATCAGGCGCATGCGGGTGCGCTGTTCGGCGCTCGGCATCCTGAGCGCGAGCTGAAGCGCGGCCGCGCCCTCGTCCGTGTCGTAGGGGTTCACGATCAAGGCCTCAGGCAACTCGCGTGCCGCGCCCGTGAACAGGCTCAGGATGAGCACGCCCCGCTCGTCGTCGCGCGCGGACACGAATTCCTTGGCGACCAGGTTCATGCCGTCGTGCAGGCTCGTCACCATGCACAAATCCGCTCCCCGAAAATACTCGAAGATCTGATCGGGTTGATGGTGCTCGACTTTGAGGATGATCGGCGGCTGCGTCGCTTCTGGAAACCGCTGGTTGATGCGCGTCGCCAGGTCCCGCACGCGTCCTTCGTAGGCGCGATACTCGTCGATCCGCGTACGACTGGGCGCGGCGATCTGGATGAATGTGAACTTGCCGATCCAGTCCGGCTCGAGCTCGAGTAAACGCTCCACCGCGCGGAGCCGCTCCTCGATGCCTTTGGTGTAATCGAGCCGCTCGACACCGATGCCGACCGCGTGCTCGGGCGGCATGTCATGGCGCTGCCGGATCTCGGTCCGGCATTGCTCCACCGGCTTGGACAACAGTTCGGGCTCGGGCGGCCAGTCCACGCTGATGGGATAGCGCCGCACGGTGGTGGGTTTGCCCCGGTAGGTGACGGCAAACAGCTCCCGATCGACCCGCGCCTCGAGCAGGCGATCGACCGTGTCGACGAAGTTGTTGACGTGGAACTGCGTGTGGAACCCGAGGATCGTGCTGCCGAGCAATCCGTCGAGCAGTTCCTCGCGCCACGGACAGATCGCGAAGGCCTCCGGATTGGGCCACGGAATGTGCCAGAAGGAGATGATCGTCGCGTTGGGGAGCGCTTCGCGGATCATGCGGGGCAGCAGCGCCAGGTGATAATCCTGGACCAGCACGATCGGATCGGCCGACTGGGCTTCCT
>DASTDR010000414.1:0-6415 GCA_035710265.1 Gemmatimonadales bacterium
CGGGCCCGCCGCCCAAGACAATCACGTCGAAACTATTGGCCAACGGTTCCCCCTTCGAGCCCTACGTGCGGCGTGTGGCGTGCGGAGCAGAGAACTTGAGGAGCATGCGCCGCACGCCGCACACCCCGCGTCAGCTGTTACAACAGCATCGCCAGCGGGTTCTCCAACATCTGTTTCAGCGTTCTCAGGAATGCCGCGCCGGTGGCGCCGTCGATGACGCGGTGATCGCAGCTCATCGTGAGTCGCATCCGGCGCCGCACCACGATCTTCTCACCCTCGGGGACAGCCTGCGGCACGATGCTCCCGATCGCGACGATACCGGCCTCCGGTGGATTGATCACGGCGGTGAAGTGCTCGATGTCGAACATCCCGAGGTTCGAGACACTGAACGTGGCGCCGGTGTATTCCTCCGGCTTGAGCCGGCGCGTGCGGGCCCTGCCCGCCAGCTCCCGCGATTCGGCGCTGATCTGGCGCAGGCTCTTCTGGTCGACGTTGCGGATCACGGGTGTGATCAACCCGTCCTCGATCGCCACGGCCATGCCGATGTGCACTTCGTTCCAGTAGCGAATGTGATCGTCCTGGAACCAGGCATTGCACGCGCGATGCTGAACGAGCGCGAGCGCGACGGCTTTGATGATGATGTCGTTGAACGAGATCTTGCCGCCCTGTTCGCCCAGCTGCGTGTTGAGCGCTTCGCGCGCCTCCGCGGCGCGCTCCATGTCGATCTCGGTCGTCAGGAAGAAATGCGGCACTGGACCGATCGACGCGGCCAGCCGTTTGGCGATCGTCTTGCGAATCTGAGAGAGGGGGACGTCTTCGTAGGGAACACCGGAACGAACGGGAAGCGGGATGCGGGATGCGGGAAGCGTTGACGCTCCGACTGACGCCGCCTGGCGTGCCGGAGCACCCTCAACGTCGCGCTTGATCACTCGACCACCCGGTCCCGAACCCTGCACGAGCTTCAGATCGACCCCGGCGTCGCTCGCAATTCGACGTGCGAGAGGCGAAGCCTTTACACGAGTAGCGTCCACAGGCGCAGCAGGCTGGCGAGGTGGCTCCGGTGCTGCCGGAGCGGGAGCCGCTTTTGCTGCGGGGGGAGGGGCGGGAGCCGGTGCTGGTGCTGGCGCGCTTCCCGCTTCCCGTTTCCCGCTTCCCGCTGGTTTCGCCTGCGCACCAGCTCCATCGCCGTCAACTTTCTCCCCAGGTTTGCCGATCCACGCCACGACGTTGCCCACGGGTACGGTGGTTCCCTCAGGAACGACGACCTTCAGGAGCTGCCCATCCGCCCGCGCGACCAGCTCCATGACCGCCTTGTCCGTCTCCACCTCGGCGAGCGTCTCGCCCGACTTCACCGCGTCGCCTTCCTTCTTGTTCCACTTCACGAGGCGCCCCTCTTCCATCGTGGGCGACAGCGCCTCCATGTGGACCTTGGTGGCCATTAGTCGAGGTACAGCACGCGGCGCGCCGCGGCCACGACTTTCTCGGGCGACGCTTTAGCCGCGCGCTCGAGATGTTTGTTGTACGGCATCGGGACATCCGCCTGCGTCACGCGCTGCACGGGCGCATCGAGATCGTCGAAGGCTTCGCGCTGTATCAGGTCCACCAACTGCGCGCCAATTCCTGCGTGAGGCCAACCCTCTTCCACGATGACCGCGCGGTTGGTCTTCCGGACCGACTCGAGAATCGCGTCCTCATCGAGGGGCCGCAGCGAGCGGAGATCGAGCACTTCGGCGGACAGATCCTGCTCGGCCAGCTGGTCGGCGGCCTTGAGCGCGACCGAGAGCGTTTTGGAGTGGCAGACGAGTGTCACGTCCTTGCCCTCCCGCTTCACCTCGGCGCGCCCGATCGGGACGATGTGCTCGCCATCCGGCACCTCGCCTTTGATGTTGTACAACATCTCACCTTCGAGCACCATGACCGGGTTGTTGTCGCGAATCGCCGCCTTGAGCAGGCCCTTGGCGTCGGCGGGTGTCGCCGGCGCGACCACCTTGAGCCCCGGGATGTGCGAGACCCAGCTTTCCCAGGCCTGCGAGTGCTGCGATGCCAGCTGAAGCGCGGCGCCGTTGGGGCCGCGGAATACGATCGGCATGGGGATCTGGCCACCGGACATGTAGAGCATCTTGGCGGCCGAGTTGACGATCTGATCGAGCGCGAGCACGGCGAAGTTCCAGGTCATGAACTCGATGACCGGCCGCAACCCACCCATGGCCGCACCGACGCCGATACCCGCAAACCCGAGCTCGGCGATCGGCGTGTCCACCACGCGCTGGGGCCCGAACTCCTCGAGCAGGCCGCGGCTCACCTTGTAGGCGCCCTGGTAGACGCCGACTTCCTCACCCATCAGGAAGACGTTGGAGTCGCGCTGCATTTCCTCGCGCAGCGCCTGGTTGAGAGCGTCCCGGTACGTGAGGGTGGGCATCAGTCGCTCATCACGTCGGTATAGAGCTCGTCCGGATCGGGGTCCGGACTCTCGTCCGCGAACTTCACCGCGGCCTCCACCTCGGCCATGACGTCGGCGTCCAGCGCGTCGAGCCCCTGCTGATCGATCACGCCGTCTTCCTTCAGCTTCCCGGCCAGAGAGCTGATCGGGTCCCGCGCCTTCTGCTCTTCGACCTCATCCTTGGTGCGGTACACGCCGTGCAGCGGGTCGGACATCGAGTGGCCCATGAAGCGGTAGGTCCGCACCTCGAGCAGCGTCGGCTGGCTCTGCTTGCGCGCGCGTTCGACCGCCCGGCGCGTCGCGTCGTACACTGTCAGCACATTCATGCCGTCCACCAGCTCCGCCGCCATATCGTAGCTGCACGCGTGCTCGACGATGTCCGTCACCGCGGCCACGCGCTCGAACGCCGTCCCCATGCCGTAGCGGTTGTTCTCGCACAGAAAAATCACGGGGAGCTTCCAGACCGACGCCATGTTCATCGTCTCGTGGAATGCGCCGATGTTCACCGCCGCTTCCCCGAAGAAGCAGACGCAGACCTTGTCGGTACCGAGATACTTGCTGGCGAAGGCGAGGCCGGCGCCGAGCGGAATGTGGCCACCGACGATGCCGTGGCCGCCCATGAAGCCCTTCGACGCGTCGAACAGGTGCATCGATCCGCCCTTGCCTTTCGAGCACCCCGTGGCCTTGCCGAACAGCTCGGCCATTACCGCGTTCGACGAAATGCCCTTGACCAGGGCCTGGCCATGCTCGCGGTACGAACAGATGACGTAATCGTCTTCCTTGAGCGCGGCGAGCGCCCCGACCGCGACCGCTTCCTGTCCGATGTACAGGTGACAAAACCCGCCGATCTTGCCAAGGGCGTAGGCTTCGGCGGCCTTTTCCTCGAAGCGCCGGATCAGCAGCATGTCGCGCAGCATCTTGAGATACAGCTCGGATTGCGCGGTGGTCTTGGGGGATCGTGCCGTAGCCGTCATGCCTTCGCCGCCTCCACTTGCTCCCACGCGTGATAGCTGGACCGCACCAGCGGACCCGATTCGACATGCTTGAAGCCGAGGGTCATGCCATAGCGCTTCAGCTCGGCGAACTCGTCCGGCGTGTACCAGCGCGCGATGGGCAGATGCTCGTCCGACGGCCGCAAATACTGACCGATCGTCAGAATGTCGACGTCCACGGCGCGGAGATCGCGCATCGCGGCGAGCAGCTCGTCCCATTCCTCGCCCAGGCCGCAGATGATTCCCGATTTTGTCAGCGCCCCGGGATTCAGCTCTTTGGCGCGCCGCAACAGCTCGAGCGCGCGCGCATAGCGGCCGCCGGGACGGGCGATGCGATAGAGCCGAGCGATCGTTTCGAGATTGTGATTGAGAATGTCCGGTCCGGCGTCGACTACGATGCGGAGTGCTGCTGGATTGCCTTTGAAATCGGGAATCAGAACCTCGATCGACGTCCGCGGAATCCGGCGCCGGATCTCGGCGATACAGCCGGCGAAAATCTCCGCGCCCCCGTTCGGCAAATCATCGCGATCCACGCTCGTGATCACGACGTGCTGGAGCCCCATCTGCGCCACGGCATCCGCGAGCCGTTGCGGCTCGCCCGCGTCGAGCGGGGCCGGCGTCCCATGGGCGACGGCGCAGTACGCGCAGTTTCGCGTGCACACATCGCCCAGGATCATGAACGTCGCCGCCTTGTGCTCCCAGCATTCGCCGATGTTGGGGCAGTGCGCTTCCTCGCACACCGTATGGAGTTTGAGATCGCGCATCATGTGCTTCAGTGCGACGTAATTCGGCCCTCCCGGGCCTTTGACCTTGAGCCAGGCGGGCTTGCGAGCCGCCTCCCCAGCAGCAGGGGACCGGTGCGAGAGGATTTGAACCAGGGGGACCGACGGGGCTGGGGGGACTGCGGGGGCTGCCATGGAGGTCGAAGATAGTCATAGCGTTCGAGCGCGGGTAGGCCGTTTTTCAACCAGATGGTTGATCTCCGTCGCGTCTCTTGAGCAAACGGAGCCTTTCCTCCAGTTCTGTGGTGGTGCTCAGCGTCCCGTCGGCGATGTCGGCGATCTCTTCGGCTTCTTTCCATTGCCGCTCCAGCTCCTGGACCTCTGCTCGTTCGTCCACCGCCATCTCCAAGGCCAATCCGCGCTCGGGGCGGAGTGAGCGCAGGGTCAGCTCGCGGCGCGCGATGTCGCGCACGAGCTGATCCGGACCTCCCACGCCATCGACTTCCCGTGCGGCATCCTCGGCTTTGCGCCGTCCGCCGCGGGACAGGTTCAGATACGTCAGACCCTGACGCAGAACCTGGGTGGCATCCGAGCCGGTGAGGTGCGCGCCTTCGCGACGACAACGGGGACAACTCAGCACCACGGCGATATCGGCGTGCGCGTCGGGCACGACGCGGGCATGCTGAACGTGGCGCGCCCGCAGCTCCATCGGAGTGCCGCAGTGCGCGCAGATGGGCGACTCGAGCAGGTTTACTTTTCGTCCGCCGACGATGCGCAGATAGACGTAGTCCGCGATGCGATGGATGTTCCACACCACCACGCCAAACCCGCCACCGGCGGCCACGTTCGCGGCGACACCGAGGCCGATGGCCGCGACCGTCAGCGGCACAACCACCTTCAACCGCTCGCGCTGGCGATTGCGGAGCCGTTCGCCGTAGCGCCACGTCGCCAATTCGACGCGAGGTGGCTTCCCGACACGGACGAGGTCGTACTGCTGCCAGCGGATCAGCGCGACCTGGTCGGTGGTCGCGGCGATTCGCCCCGTGCTCGCCACGCGGGCGAGGGCCTCAATGCGCTCCAACCGATCGTCGAAGGGAGTGAGATTCCAGCGGCTGCAGCGAGGACAGACGACCCAGAGCCGGCCTTTCCACTCGTCGAACGCGAGCCGCCGGCCTACGCCGAGCCCCGAAGGCCCACCATCACCGTCAAACGCTGCGTTGCAGAAGGCGCAACTGCGAAACATCCTAGGAAGTAAATCGCTCCGGGGCGAGAGAAGCAATCTCTATCTCGGATTCTCCAGTCGTGACGAGACTTGCGATGATCTCGCCGGTGAGCGCGGCGAGCAGCACGCCGTTACGGCCATGGCCGGTGGCGTACCACAGGCGCCGCACGTCGGGATCCGGCCCGACAATCGGGCGGCCATCGGGCGTGAGCGGCCGCAGCCCCGCCCAGGTGCGTGCCGGGGACGAGGGCAGCTGCGGCAGCAGGCGTCTCGCCGCGTGCGTGATTTCCTCGATCCCGCTGGCCGTGACGCTGCCGTCGAAGCCCACGCGCTCCATCGTGCTGCCGTAGATGGCCTCCCCGCTGCGGGCCAGCACATAGCCGTGGTCGAAGTAGAGCACGGTGCGGGGCATGTTCAGTGGCCACGGCGCCGCGGCCATTTGGCCGCGGACGGGTTCGATGGGGAGGCGGCGCGGCAGGT
This sequence comes from Gemmatimonadales bacterium, assembly GCA_035710265.1. GTDB lineage: Bacteria > Gemmatimonadota > Gemmatimonadetes > Gemmatimonadales > GWC2-71-9 > 20CM-2-65-7. The sequence continues at coordinate 5,857 of DASTDR010000414.1, forward strand.
GATCGATTTGTGTCGACCAGGCGCCCGCGGCGATGACGACGTGCTCCGCCTTGATCTTGCCGGCGGGAATCTCGACGCCGGTCACGCGGCCGAGAATCGTGTTGAGGCGGTTGACGCGTGTGATGAAGGTTCGCACGCCCAAACGCTTGGCGTCCGCTCGCAGCGCGCGGGTGAGCGCCGGAGCGTCAACCGCGCCATCTTCGGGCGCGAACATCGCGCCGAGACAGGGCGCGGTGGCGGGGAAACGCTCAGCGACTTCGCTGGGTTCGAGCCAGTCGCAGCGCAGGCCGGCCTGCCGCTGGTGCGCCACTGCGTCGCGCAGCCGCTCCGCGTCCGCTTCGTCGAAGGCGAGCGAGGCGATGCCGTCGCGCCAGAGCCCGATGTCGATGCCGGTGGTGTCGGCGAGTGCGGCGGCCAGCGTTTCGTACAGGTCGCGTGCCCGCAGGCCGAGAGCCCGCAGCGACTCGTCGGTGCGCTCGATCTGTGGCCCCAGAATCCCGGCCGACGCCGCCGAGGCCGCCGCCGGGTCTGGCCCCGGCTCGCAGATCACGACGTTGAG
>DASTDR010000415.1:0-6123 GCA_035710265.1 Gemmatimonadales bacterium
CGGCGGCTTTGGCCGCGAGCACGAATTCTTCCTCGTCGTGCACGGTGAGAAACACGACGGCCGCTGTCGAGCCCGACTTCCGAAGAGAGGACGCGACTTCGAGCCCGGTCATCCCCGGCATCGAGATGTCGAGGACGATCACGTCCGGTCCGAGTGCCCTCGCCGCATCAAGCGCCCCTCGTCCGTCCCGCGCCGTCCCGACGATCGCACAGCCGGGCGTCAGCACGGAAACCACGCGGGCCAGCATCGCCTGGTTGTCGTCCACGAGGAGAACGCGCACCGGCTCAGACGATGTGGTGCTTGACTGCATACTGAATCAGCTCCGCGGTGGACTTGACCTTGAGCTGTTCCATCATTCGGTACTTGTGAAAGGCGACGGTTCGGGGGGTGAGGTTCAGCACGCTGGCGACCTCTTTCATCGAACGCCCCTCGGCGAGCAGTTGCAGCACCTCGCGCTGCCGCGAGGTCAGCTCGTGACCCGGCTTCTGCGAGTTGGTCTGCATCAAGGATGCCACTAGATCCCCGGTGATGAGCGGGGTGACGTACGAGCGGCCTTGCATGACTTCCCGAATCGCGGTCGTCAGCTCGGAGGCTGCGGACCGCTTGAGCAGATAGGCGGACGCTCCAACCCTGAATGCTTCCGCCGCCAGGTCGGGATCCTCGTTCATGGTCACGAACACCAGCTTGACGTGCCGGAGCTTCTGCTTGATTTGGCGCCCCGCCTCGAGTCCGTTCAGAAGCGGCATCGAGATGTCGAGAACGACGAGATCGGGTTTGAGCGTCTCGGCGGCGGCGACCAGCGCCCGCCCGTCAGAGGCCTGACCCACGACGTCGCACTCTCCGGCCAGCAGCTTCTCGAAAGCGCCGAGAAGGAGCGCGTGATCGTCGGCGAGCAACACCCGGGGCCGCACGGACGGTACTTTAGCCCGTCCGAGGAAATCGGCGGCGATCCCGGCGTTTGCGTAATCCACCAAGGGTCACGATACCGGGAGGGCCCGCACCGCGAATATGCAGAATCGGCACCTCGGAGAGGGCCCAGGCCTCAGGAATCAGGCCTCAGACAGCGGCGATTTCGGTGTCCTGCGAGACGCCGAGGGGCACGCTTGCTTCCAGCCGCGTGCCGGCGCCAGGCGTGGAGTGAATATCGAAGGTTCCTCCGATCGCCTCCAGGCGCTCGCCCATGCTGACGAGGCCGAGCCCTTTGTTCCACGACGCGCCGACGTCGAACCCGACGCCGTCGTCGGCAACGGTCAGGGCGAGGCCGCCGGGTACGCCTCTCAAATGCACCAGCACACGTTTGGCCCCGCTGTACTTGAGGGCATTCTGCAACGCCTCCTGAGCGACCCGGAACAGGCACAACGTGAGATCGGCGGGGAGCGACGTCGGAACGTTGTCGTGTGTGAAGGATATGGCGATGTCGGTACGCGACAGCTCGCGTTGAAGCCCGTGAAGCGCCGACACGAGGCCGATCAGCCGCAACTTGGCCGGATGCAGCCTGTGGGACAGATCGTGCACGCTCCGCGCAACGCCTTGAGCGCGGTTCAGCGCTTCGCCGGCGAGTTCCCCGGCGTGGCCCTGCGCGGCGCCACCGAGCAGCTCGAGGTCGATTTGGAGCAGCGCCATCTGCTGGCTGATGTCGTCGTGCAGCTCGCGCGCGATCCGAGAGCGCTCGGTTTCCTGCGCCTTCAGGAGCCGCCCGCCGAGATCGCGGATGCGTTCGTAGCTCGTCTGCAGCGCCGCCTGACCTCCACGCACCTCCTGCTCGGCCCGTTGACGCCGCGCCCGTTGAACGAGCAGCCCGGTGATGAGCCCCGTCTGCGCCACGAGGGCAGCCAGGGCCACGAGAATGTAGACCTTGTAGCGATCCCAGACCGAAAGCTCCTGAAACCTGACGAGCGTCCCCGCCGGAACGCGCGCCTGGCTGATACCCCAGCGGCGGAGCTGTCGCCAGTCGACCTGCGGAACGTGCAGGTCCGGCGACGAGACAGGGATGTCGTCGGCGCGCGCTCCGCGAAGCACCTGCAGGGCCAGTTGCGCGACGACTACCGTCTGGGCCTCCTGGTCCTTGAGGCTGCCTCCGACGATGCCATGGTCCATCGCCGAGTCCACCCATGAGTAGATCGGTGCGCTGGTGACCTTCGACAGACGATCGATGTACTCGAGAGGGTGGAAGTTCTGGCCCGCGCCGTCACGGTTGACGACCAGGTAGTAGACGATCGAGCGCGCCGGCAGCGCTGCGACCCGACGCTCGAGCTCCTCCGTCGGCAGTCCTGTCAGGTAGGCGAACGTGAGACGTGGTTCGAACTGCCGGAACTGTTCACGCGCCAGCTGCTCGGACAGCCGGTCGCTCGTGTCGGAGCCGTTGACGACGAATACCCGCTGGAGGTCCGGCTGCAGCGCGGACGCCAGAGCCACGGTGCCGCCCAGGTCCGTGCGTGCGACCACTCCCGTGGAGTTCGCGGGGCGAGGGGTGACGGGAGAGCCCGCAAAAAACACGACAGGGGCGTCGGGAAACAGATCGTGGCGGGCTGCCTCGACGAACTCGAGGGACAGGTCCCCCATCGCGATGACGACACCGAACGGCTCGCCCCTGTACTTCAGGCGCAGGAAATCGCGGAGGGCGTCACGGTACTGCGGATCGGGAAACCGTCCCTGATCGATGTACTCGGAATGGTAGTCCAGCCCCTCCCGCAAGCCCTCTTCGAGGATTTGCGGAATCCGGCGATCGCCCACGATGGCGATCTGCGCATCCCTCCTGGTCGAGTACACGACGAGCACCTGCTTCTGACGCTGCGCCGCCCACGCCGAGCCGGCGAGTGCAAGCTCCGCGAGAACGACGATGAGCGGCCACGTCGGGCGCAGGAAGGAGCGGCGCGGAGACAGGGTCCGCATGCGAAAGTCAGAAGGCGAGCTCGGCGGTGATCCTGAAGAGTCGAGGGCTCAGGATCGTGAGCGGCTGCAACCACGTCCCGCCGGGAATGAACGCGTTGTTGTGGGTCAGTACCGTGCTCGAGTTCGTCACGTTGTAGACATCGAGGGCGATCATCGTCCGTGTGCGTCCAAACGTCAAAGTCCTGGCCGCTCTCACGTCGAGCTGATTGATGCGATCGCCGTACATCGTTCCCGGCGCCACCAGGTTCACGATCACGTTGGACGCGTTGCCAGACAGATCCCGTCCGAGCGACGGCGCCACCTCCGAGTTCGGCGCTGCGTAATTGGCCGCGAGCATCGCGCCCGGCTTGCTCTGAAACGTCGCGGCCAGCTGGACGGCCACTTTCGGGACGAGGTAGGTCGAGAGGCCCCGAAACTGCGTGAGCACCCCAGACGCCACGCGGCAATAGGGGCTCACCGGCGTTACGGCCGAGGACGCCAGACCGGCGCCAAAGGCGCTGGTCCCGGTGGTCGTGGTCGCGAGCTCGGGCAGGTGTGCGCGCACGTCACAGTTATCCGAGACGGTCTGACCTGTGCTCGTGCCCCCGGCGAAAAGGAGGTCGCCTCCAACGCGAACGTTGGCGGTCACGTCGATGCCGTCGAAGTGGTGACGCCACGCTCCGTAGGTGCCCGCATCCGTGATGAAGTTGTCGACCTGTCCCGCCTTTTCAGGGACGACGTCGTAGAGACCGGACACCATGTAGCCACCTCCTCCCGGCAATCGAGGATCCCTGGGGGCGACGAGACTGAACGGCGTCAGATCGTCCGGCTCGAGCGCGAGGTTGTCGGCGGCGAAGAAACCGCGATACCAGCGCCGTGTGTACGTCACGTCGACGGAAGACCGCGGCGCGACCTGCTGTTGCACCGAAACTGTCAGGTTCCAGTCGGACGGACGCACTCCCCATCCGGCGAGGATGCGCGGATCGAAGTTGTTGGTCAGTACGTCCTTGCCGAACCGCGTGTTGGACATCACGCCGCAGCGATCACCCCCCTGGGGGCGAAGATCCTGGGCGGCGGGGTTCAGGAGATCGCAGTCGGGCACGAAGTCGTGGTCGTCGTCGGTCCACGACCGGGTCACCCCGGCCGTCCCGAACACCGACGTCGTCTGGGGCATGCGAAGCGTAGGATTGGTATTCGCGTAGTTGCCTGTCACTCCGGCACTTTCGAGGTACTTGCCAAGGCTCATCTTGAGCGCGGTCCTGCCGCTCCCGAACAGGTCGTAGGCCGCGCCTATCCGCGGCGTCACGTCCTTGTAGCTGTCCACGCCGCGCGTATCGGGAACGAGAATGGGCGTGGGCAGGAATCTCGACGGCCCCTCCTGCTGCGCGGGGAACCAGCTCCGGGCTCGATCGAACCGCAGGGCGCCCTGCAGCGTCAGACGGTGGCGCGTCCACTGCTCCTGGACGAACAGGCCGTCCCAGCCGACCCGGGCGTTGTTCACCCACGGCGAAATCGACTGTGTGAGCTGATTTGGCGAACCGTTGTCGAAGCGGTAGGTCAGGTTCTGGTTGTTCGTCATCCACGTGCGATCGTCGGTCATCAGCGTGTGCTGATAACCGACCTTCAGGCTGTGGGTACTCGTGATATAGGAGACCGATCCCTTCCACAGGTACGAGCCGGTGTAGGCCACGCTGAAGTCCTGCGATCGGTAGACCAGACCCGGAATGTTGCCGTTGGCCGCGCAGCCGTCGGCACACTGTTCGGCGACCCGAATCAGATCGCGGGTGGGGTTCGGCTCACGCTCGAAGTTCCCCACGCCGAAGAACGTCCCGCCGTAGCCGACTTCGAGCAGCAGCCGGCTCGTGGCCGGCGACGACCATGTGGCCTGGGACACATGGAGCGGCCGGCCGAGGACACCGACGGCTTCGGGCGATACGCGCGCAGGCTCCTGAAGTCCGGCCGTGGCGCCAGTGCAGGTCCGACACAAGGCCTGCGCGTCCCAGAAGCCGCCGACCGTATTGCGGGGAGTCGCCAGCCACGTGAGACGTCCACCGACGTTCTCGAAGGTCCGGTCGGAGTACGCGGGGCGGCCGGAGTCCGGCGAGTACAGCCATCGGGCCGCGTCACCCGCGTTCAGGTTGTAGTAAACGTTCGTGCTCGCTGCGCGGCTGCCTCCGCGGTGCGCATTGACGAAGTACCACAGGCGATCCCGCACGATCGGACCGCCGAGGGTACCGGAAACATCGTAGACCCGTGTCTGTGGAGCCGAGGCTGTCACGCCCTGACGCTCGAGACCCTCGGTGACGTTGTTCGATTGCAGCCGCCCGCCGGTGCCACTGGCAAAGAGGGAGCCCGTCATGACGTTCCCTCCCGACTTCGGCACGATGTTCATCACGAGCCCGGCCGTTTCAGTCTCACCGAGAGTCCCCGCCGTCGTGAACGTGACTTCCTGTGCCTGGCCGACGTCGACGACGTAGCTGGTCGCCGAGTTGCCGCTGGGCGGACTGCCAATCGTCAGGCCGTCGAGCCAGAGGCGCCCCTCGTTCGCCCGGCCGCCGTGAAGGGGAAATGACGTGGTCGCGGTGCCGGTGACCGTATCGTTGAAGTTGGTAACCACCCCCGGTACCAGCGGAAGCAGCGCGTTGTAACTGCGAACGGTTGGAATCGACCGGACGAGATCGCCGCTCACCGTCACTTCGCGCGTTGCGGTGTGGACGTCGACAGGGGGGATCTCGCCGGTGACGCGAATCGCTTCCTGCAACGTCCCGATCGCCAGCACGGCGTCAACCGGCACCGTGATCGACCCCGTCAGCTCGACGCCCTCCCGCTGGTAAGAACTCCAGCCTTCGAGCGAGAACCTCACCCGGTAGGTACCCGGCTTCAGGTCCTCAATCCGGTATCGCCCGCCGCCGTCGGTGACGGTCGTACGGGATTTCTCGATCAGCGCGGGGCTGCTGGCCTCGACGGTGACTCCCGACATGGGAGCGCCGGAGGGGTCTGTCACCAATCCGGTGATCGAGGCCTGGGCCAAGGCCGTAGCCGGAACGCCGACCATCCAGGCGAGTACCACGAGGGAGGCAAGCCGCGCCCCGATGGTCATTCCGGCTAGTATAGACGGCGCCTCCCCCCTGTCAGTTTTTACCGGTCCACCCTGACAGATCGGCCAGTTTCCCCCCCTTTGAGACGGAGGTAGCCTGCTTCGGCCATGAAACCAGCCCAACGTGGATGTCGGCGCGATAGCGGTGCGATTCC
>DASTDR010000416.1:0-5319 GCA_035710265.1 Gemmatimonadales bacterium
CCGTATCGAGACTCACGGAGGCACCGGGGGCGAGCGCGCGGAACGCCACCGGCACGCTGACGCCGAGCCCGTCGCTGCCCAGGACCCGCACGCGCAGGGGCATGGGAAGCGGGGCGGCGGGAACCGCGGTCTGGCTGTCGCCGCTCACCTTGCTCAGCGTCGTGGGAAGCGGCTGCGCCGTCACGAGCATGGTATCCGACGGCCCCGTCAGCAGCTCAGCCACGATTCGAGCGGGGCCGCGTTGTGCTCCGCCCACGACCTTGCCATTCGCCGCGTCCGGCACCCGCACGCGCAGCGAATCGAGTGAGCGCCACGCGATGGGCGTGCCGGGAATGGGCTGTCCCTGCGTGTCCCATGCCGTCGCAGTCAACTGCAGCGTGTCCCCAAACAGCACGGAGGTATCGGGTTGGGCGATCACGACCGCGACGGCGTCGAATCCAACGCCGACGTATTCGATCGGCGCCTCGACGACGGCCGGCACCCCGCCGCTGGTCACGGTCACGGTCTGGGGATACGGCGCGTTCCGAAAGACGGTATCGCCGGCGGCATTGAGCAGTCGCAGGTAGAGCAGCAGGTCTTCGCGTGGCGACGACAGCGAGACACTCAAGGTCAGATCGACGGAGTCGTCGGTGGGGGAAATCGCGACGACGGTATCCAGCACCAGCGTGCTCGGTGGCTGCATCAGCGTGACGCGCAGCCGGTCGTACGCCACGATGCCGGCATTGGTGCTCGTGAACGTCGGCGCGAAGGCGAGATGCCCGACCATTCCCGGGCCGGTGGAATCCCGGCAGTTGAGGCCGAGCAGTCCGACGACGAGAACGACCGCGTACTTGCGGTTCAGCGAGACCACTCGATCAGCGCGCCGAGACGCGGACCGACCACCGACGCGCGCACGCCCTCATCCTGAATGGTTCCGACCGCGAGCTGCGCGTGCAGCACGCCAGTGGCGCGATCGCTGAGTCGATAGCGCAGATCCGCGCCGCCGCGGAGCAGGTATCCCAGCAACTCCATTTTGTCGGTCGGTCCGGTGAGCTCGTGCCGGAACTCGAGCAGCGGCACGAGTGTGACCGTGGGACTCAAGGCTCGCTCGAGCCGCGCCCCGAGCGCGAACACATTGCCGCGCGGCACGGCGATCGTGGCGGGGGCATCGTAGCTCTTGGCACGCAGCCGCCGCATGTCCCACCCGTAGATCGAGAGATGCGAGCGGCCGAGCGGCAGGCTCACCGCGGCGTAGGCGAGCACGCGATCACCGATCGCGCTTCGTTCTCCGCCGCCGATATCGTTGTCGGCCGTCCTTGTATAGACCAGCGCCCCGCGGAAGTACTTCCCTTCACCAAACGGCCCTTCGAGCCCGAGCCGCCCGCGAATCTCGCCGCCGGGTGCCAGCGTGTTCCCACCGGTCACCGGGACGTAGCTCGCAGCGGCGCGATAACTCCCACCGGCACCAATGGCCCAGTTGGAGCCCATGCGGAACGCGGAGACGAATCCCGTGGAAACCGCGCCGCCCGCGCCGAAGCTCGGCGTCGTGAATGCGAGCAAGTCGGTCGCCGTCGCGCCGAACAGGGGAATCGTGGTATCTGAAACCGTCGCCGCGCCCGAGGGAATCGTCCCGACGAAATTGAGCAGCAGTCGTCCGGGGACGACGCTCACGGTCGCGCGCACATCGGTATCGACGAAGCCCGAGTGCTCGATCGTGGTACCACCGGGTTGATCCGTCGTCGCGCTCGCATACGCCGTCGCGACGTCGATCACGAGGCGCTGCCCAACCCGCTGCGTGATTCCGACCGGAATCGTGAACTCGGTGATCCGATTGAACGCGAGGCCCTGGCCGAAGCTGTACGACTCGAAGTAGACGCCGGTCCGGACGACCGTCGGGCCGACTTGCGCTGCCGCGGCGCACGGCACGAGTGCCGCGACGAGCACCAGCAGCGGGCGGTGCAGACTCACGGAAGCTTGAAGATGATGCGGATGACTCCGGAGGCCTGCACGATGTTGTTGATGCCCTTGCTCTCGGTGGTCGGATTATTGGTCACGGCAGTGGCGCCGGTCTGCGCGGTCAGATCGCCGATGGTCTGCGACACGTCGGTGGTTGCCTGCTGCAGCACGCCGAGCGAGGCGGGCTCGGGGGGCATCGCGATGTCGGCAACCGCGCCGGCTGCGATTACGAGATCGCCGCCGGACGTCTGAATGGAGGGGGCGGCCGCGGCGGCCTGCTGCTGCTCGCGCGCCGCGGCAAACGAGGGATCGGAGCGCACCGCGCTATTGAACGCCGCCGCCGCCGCGCGATAGTCGCCCCGATCCATCGCTTCGAGGCCCTCACTGTACGCGAGAAACGCCGCGAGGCTCCTGGGACCCTGACGCAGAATACGCTGCCGCTCCGCCTCGGTGAGCTCGATGCCGAGCTGAATCGCGATCGCGAACACGAGATGCTTCTCGAGCTCCAGCAGCTGCTTGAACCGGCCGTTCGCCTGCGCGCCGGCCCGAACCTCGCCGGTGCCGCGCACCACAGTCGCCGACATCCTGACCGGACCATTCTCGGTGATGTCCGCAACGCCCTGCACCATCCGCTCGGCACGCAGCAGCCGGCCGACTCGCGCGGCCGTCGCCGGATCGGCGCGCCCCGCCGATTCCAATTTGAGCTCGTCCAGGAGCGTCCCGATCTGCACGCGCTCCAACAGGCGGAGATTGCGGATGAGCGCGAGATCCGTGGTCATCAACTCGGCCAACCCCCGCGAGAGCGCCTGAAACCCCGAGTCTCCGGCGATCGTGAGCGGCAGCACCGCGAGCGTCGCAGGCTCCGGGGTCAGGCTCGTGAGGGTCGACTCACGCGCCAGCGCGAGCTTGGCGTTCTGCGTTGCCTGCGCGCGCAGAGCCATCTCCGCCAGCGCCCGCACTCCCGCGAGGCCGCGCGCCTGTGGGTAGCGCCGGGCGAAATCGGAGTACGTGGCATAGGCGAGATCGTAGCGCCCATCCTGCTCCTGGCACTTGCCGACCACCATGGGCCCCAACACGTGACTGGGGGCCAATGTTTGCGCCGCATTGGCGACGACAATCGCCGAATCACACTGTCCCGCCGCCAGGAACGCAGCGGCGAGGCGGAAGCGGACATCGGGGTTTGTGGGTTGCTGCGCTGCTAGAGCTTTGAGGGAGGGGATTTCCGCGGGCGTGACAGCAGTCGGCCGCGGCCCACCCGCACAGGCCGCGACAAAACCACTCATTGTCAGGAGCATTGCCCAGCGACCAGCCAACGTCCGGGACTCCGCCTGGTGAAGGGGGTCTAAGCTACCGCTGCCTGACCGGAACGGCTATGACGCGGGTCACGTGAAACGGGAAACGTGAAACGGGACACGTTTCCCGTGTCTCGTTTCCCGCCTCAGCCGCAGCATCGTATTAAGGAAGGCCAACCGCAGTCGGCGAGGCGGCCACCACGAGGTAGCTGGGGCGAAACGGGGGCGATGCCGCCGGCTCACTCGAGACTTTGCAGCGTCTGACGCATCTTGCGCGCCAGTTCCTCGATCTGTTTGAGGCCGGTCAGCGTCTCCTCGTCGAACTTTTCCGACGAGAGGAGCAACAGCTGAATCTCGGCGAGAATGGCCGACAGGGGATTGGACAAGTCATGCCGCAGCTTCGCAAGCCGCCCCGACTGCTGATCCGCTCCAGCCATCACAGCAACGAACGGTACAGGTCGCGCAGGTGATGATCCCGCAGGTCCCGCACCGATTGCCACAGATCCTGCTCGGTCCCGGCGCAGAAGATCTCCGCACTGGAGCGCTCCGCCTCGGTCCCCTCGGCCCCAAACATGATCCGGCCGCGCCAGACACCATCTTCGGTGCGACGCAAGAAGAGTCGGATGTCTATGGGTTGTCCGTCAAAGCGAATGGGAGGCAGATCGTGGACGACCGTATCGGTCGGTGCAACCGGTGTGTACCTGGCTGGTTGTGCGGGCATCTCGTTCCAGGGCTAGGTTTTGAACAACATGATAAACGGCTTGGAGTTATGCAATGGCTATCGGCTATCAGCTATCGGGGTGCGATCTGATAGCCGGCAGCCGCTAGCCGATAGCTACCGGGACGGTACCGGCGTAAACGTCACGATGAACAGGACCGCGCTGGCCACAAGGAGCCAGAGGTGGGATCTGGGTAGGGGCCGGTAGGCATCCAGCACGGGGGGGTGTCCGAATCGGCCGCGTGAGAGCAGGAGCACGATTATTCCCCACACGAGCCAGATTCTCGCCGAGAAGTAGCCGAGTAACACAATCGCCAACCAGAAGGCTCGCGCGACATGGCGATGGGCCCGCGGCAGCGCCGCGTACAGAATGTGCCCCCCGTCGAGCTGAGCGATCGGCAGCAGGTTGAGCATCGTGACGAGCATGCCGAGCCAGCCGGCGAAGGCGGTCGGATGGAGACTCACTACACCGGCGGCGGTGCCGGTGGCGTGCCGCAGCAACAGGGAGATGAGTGAATCACCTACAATCCAGCCGGGCGGGACCGACATAAAGGCCCCCCCATGGTCCTGAACCTGACTGTGAGCCAACCCATACCAGAACACGATGATGGCGACAACGAACCCCGCCAGCGGCCCGGCCGCGCCTACATCGAGCAATTGGCGCCGGTCCGTAAGGATCGTCCGCAGCCGGATGAAGGCACCAAATGTCCCGATGAAAAAGATCGGCGGCCCCGGCAGGAAGAACGGGGGGGACACGTTCAGCTGGTAGTGGCGGGCGGTTAGGTAGTGGCCGAGCTCGTGACACAGCAGGATGGCCAGGAGCGGTATTGAGAACGCGAAGCCTCCCCCCAGCGCCTGAAAGAATGTCCGATCCCAAGAGGGATTGAACAGCAAGTCCAACGTCGGCTCGAGCTGGCCGGCGATGATTGCGCCCGTGATCGTGGTTGTGAAAAGGGTTGCGAGAAGCAGGACGGCGTGCAGGGTCCACGATTCTCGGGGCTTGAACGTGGGCCGGGTGAGGATGAGGTGGCGGCCATCCGGCTCGCTCGACCAGTAGTAGGACCCGGGCCATTCGCGCAGGGCGGCGGCTAGCTCCGGGGACGGTGCAGTGTGAACCGGATCTACAAGAGCGTCAACAACTTCGCGGTCGTGGAGGGCGATCGTTCTCCACGCCACGAGAAACCTTGTGAGCGTCACGCGCGGTTACTATACTTTAGCGGTCGCACACCGCTCATTTCCCAAGTTTCCATTTTCAACCAGGACCACTCCCCCATCCCGGGGTTTTCCCCACCGTAGCACTAACGGAGCTGAAGCACACGTGGATATCGCCGAATTGAAGAGAAAGTCCGTCGCGGAACTACACGCGATGGCCGA
>DASTDR010000417.1:0-4607 GCA_035710265.1 Gemmatimonadales bacterium
GGGGCCTCACACCCCTCGACACGGCGATGGGGCTTGCGGGCGGCTTCGGGTTCGACGGCCGATCCGGTGTCGTCCGCGAAGAGACTGCAGCCGTCATCCGCGAGCTTGGCGGCATCGCCGGAACCCCGGTTGCCGCGCCGGCGGGCCCCGGACGTCGTCCCGCGGGCGACCGCAACCAGGACGACCCGCAGGATGGAGACAGGAACTAAGTAGGAAGTTCGAAGTTCAAAGTATCGAAGTAAGTCTGAAGTAACCCTCCGCAGAAGTGGTGTCCGGCTTCCCTGGCCCGAGCCGAGTCGAGGGCAGCCGGACCGGGCCCCTCATCGCTTTGTGACAGAATCTCGTCGTCGAATGCCCCTGGCGACAGGCGCGAGACTCGGTCCGTACGAGGTCACCGGCACGCTGGGTGCCGGCGGCATGGGCGAGGTGTATCGCGCCACCGATACGAGCCTGGGGCGCAGCGTCGCCCTCAAGGTACTGCCGGAGGCAGTCGCGCACGACGCCGATCGGCTCGCACGCTTCGAGCGTGAAGCGCGCACGCTGGCCGCGCTGAATCACCCGAACATCGCCGCGGTCTACGGCCTCGAGAAATCGAGCGGCGTGCACGCGCTCGTCATGGAACTGGTCGACGGCCCGACGCTCGCAGACCGCGTCGTCCATGGGGCGATCCCGTTGGACGAAGCGCTGGCGATTGCCAAGCAGATCGCGGAGGCGCTCGAGGCCGCGCACGAACAGGGGATCGTCCATCGCGATCTGAAGCCCGCCAACGTCAAGGTGCGTCCAGACGGTACGGTCAAGGTGCTCGATTTCGGCCTGGCGAAGGCCTCCGATCCGCGCGGCAGCAGTCCCGTTCCGCCATCGTCGGCCGTCGCAACGGCGATGACCGACACGGGAATCATCCTCGGTACCGCGCCATACATGAGTCCTGAACAGGCGTGTGGAAAAGCCGTCGACAAACGCACGGATATCTGGGCGTTCGGGTGCGTGCTTTACGAGATGCTGACCGGCCGGGCGACGTTTTCGGGAGACTCGACACCGGCGACCCTTATCGCGATCGTGGAGCGTGAGCCCGAGTGGGCCGCCCTGCCTCCGGCGACGCCTGCCTCCGTGCGGCGCCTCCTCGAGCGTTGTCTGGTAAAGGATCCGAAGTTACGGCTCCGAGACGTGGGCGATGCGCGTGCCGATCTGATCGAAGGCCCCCCCTCGCCGCCGAGCCAATCGCCACCGCGCGCATCCCGCCTGCGGGCGGCCGTTCAATGGGTCCTCGTCCCGGCTCTCACCGCGGCGGCGGCTGCGCTGCTGGTGTGGTACGTCGAGCCTGCCTCGCCGTCCCCGGGATCTTCGGCAGGCGCGATTGCGCGTCTCGTGATCACGGCTCCGCCTGGTGAGCCGCTGGCGACCGACACGGTCGGCGTGGCCATCTCACCGGATGGCCGCCGTGTCGCCTACGTGGCCGGCCGCGGCAACCGGCGAATCTACCTGCGTGACATCGATCAGTTCGACAGCATCCCGCTGCCGGGCACCGAGGGCGCCAACAGCGCGTTCTTTTCACCGGACGGGGAGTCGATCGGTTTCGTCGCCGGCGGAAGAATGAAGAGGGTACGGGTCGCCGGCGGGTCCCCACAGACCATCACCGAGACGGTGCAGACGGCGAGCGCCTTCACCGCGAGCTGGGAGAGCGATGACACGATCTTCTTCACGCCGGTGCCGGGGACCGGCATCTGGCGCGTCCCGGCGACAACAGGCGGCTCGCCGACAGCACTGACGAAACTGACGGAGACGGAAAGCACTCACCGGTGGCCCCAGCTCCTGCCCGGAGGGAAGGCCCTCCTGTTCAGTGCGGCCGGTACTTCCGGCTCGCAGTCCTACGTGCAGCTGCTCGAAACCGGTGCGCGGCGCCCTCTGGTCAAGGGCGAAGGGACCCGCTATCTGCCGACAGGGCATCTTGTCTACACCCAGGGGGGCACGCTCGTAGCCGTGCCCTTCGATCCGGAACGGCTGGAGATCACGGGACCTCCGTTCACGGCTTTCTCCGGCGTCTTGCAGATGAATCGGCTTCGCAACAGCACAGTGACCAACCTCGTGCCGCAGATCGCCTTTTCGAACGCAGGGAGTGTTGCGTACGTGCCGGCCAGTCGGCGTCCGCCGCAGCACGCCCTCGTGTGGGTGAACCGCACGGGCGTCGAGCAACCCACCGGCGCGTACGGCGGCGTCTACTACCAGCCGCGCATTTCCCCGGACGGCAGGCGCGTCGCAGTCACGATCGGCGGCGAGGATTTCGATGATGTCTGGGTGTACGACCTTACGCGACATTCATGGAGCCGTTTCACGACGACGGGAGGGAACAACGCGTTTCCGCTCTGGGCGCCCGAAGGGGATCGGCTGACATATGTATCCGACAGAGCGGGTCCGGACAACATGTACTCGAAGCCTCTGGATGACAGCGGGCCCGAACGGCGACTCGCGGTGAGCGACACGGCCAACTACCCCTTCGGCTGGTCGAAGGATGGCACTCTGGTATTCGTCGCGACCGATCCTGGCACTCTGCAGGATATCTGGGTTCTCCGACCGGGTGAGGGAGCCAAGCCGGAGCCGTTGGTTCGCACGCGGTACGGCGAAGGGGCACCGGCAATCTCACCGGACGGCCGCTGGCTCGCGTACGCGTCGAATGAATCGGGGCGCAACGAAGTCTACGTCCGGCCGTTTCAAGGGCCGGGCGAACGGTCTACGGTTTCGATCGACGGCGGCAACGAGCCAGTCTGGTCCCCGACGGGTCGCGAGTTGTTCTTTCGCAACGGCGACGCGATGATGGCCGTCGACGTGTCGGCGGGGCCCTCCTTCGCGGCCAGCAAGCCGCGACTGCTGTTCGAGAAACACTACCAGGCGTCTCAAGCGCTCTGGCCCAACTACGCCGTGGCACCGGATGGCAGGTTCGTCATGGTCAAGGCACTCGATCAGGAGGGAGGCCCGACCCAAATCAACGTCGTGGTCAACTGGTTCGACGAGTTGAAGCGCCTCGCGACGCCGAAATAGGAGAGCACCGCCCGCGTCCTCATTCCCTTGTGACAGAATCTCGTCGGTCCGCGAATGCCCATTTCGACAGGCACGCGCCTCGGTCCGTACGAGGTCACCGGCACGCTGGGTGTCGGTGGCATGGGCGAGGTGTATCGCGCCACCGATACGAGCCTGGGGCGCAGCGTCGCCCTCAAGGTACTGCCGGAGGCGTTCGCGCACGACGCCGATCGGCTCGCACGCTTCGAGCGTGAAGCGCGGACGCTGGCCGCGCTCAATCACCCGAACATCGCGGCTGTGTACGGGCTGGAGAAATCGAGCGGCGTGCACGCGCTCGTCATGGAACTGGTCGACGGCCCGACGCTCGCAGACCGCATCGTCCATGGGGCGATCCCGTTGGACGAAGCGCTGGCGATTGCCAAGCAGATCGCGGAGGCGCTCGAGGCCGCGCACGAACAGGGGATCGTCCATCGCGATCTGAAGCCCGCGAACATCAAGGTCCGCGACGACGGCGCCGTGAAGGTGCTGGACTTCGGTCTGGCCAAGCAGGCCTCAGGCCCCGGGCCCCAGGCCTCAGATCGAGGCCCTGACGGGATCTTGTCGCAGTCACCCACCATCACGACTCCAGCCATGACGATGGCCGGGATGATTCTGGGAACGGCGGCGTACATGTCGCCGGAGCAAGCCAAGGGCCGGCCGGCCGACAAGCGCAGCGACATCTGGGCGTTCGGCTGCGTGCTCTACGAGACGCTCACCGGGCGGCGCGCGTTCGAGGGGGACGACGTCACCGACACGCTGGCCTTCGTGATCACGAAGGAGCCCGACTGGACGCGACTGCCTCCAAAGACTCCGGCCACGGTTCGTCGCCTGTTGCGGCGGATGCTCACTAAAGATCGTCGGCAGCGGCTGTCGGATGTCGCGGCGATACGACTGGACGTAGAGGAGACGCTGGCAGCGCCCGTGGGGGTGGCGACAGACGCCGCACTGGCGACGACGTGGCGGCGTACGGCATCGATCGCCGCGACAGCGGCGCTCGTCGTCGGCCTCGCTGCCGCCGCGGCCGCGTGGTGGGCAACGCGCCCGGACCCGCCGCGTATGACGCGATTGTCCATATCGGCGGCGGCAATGACGCTCAGCAGCAACAACCGTGATATCGCGATCACCCGGGATGGCTCACGTGTCGTCTACCTCGGCAACAATGGCACACAACTTGTCGTGCGCGCGATGGACCAGCTCGAACCGACTCCGCTGACCGGCCTCGGATCGCCGACGGCGCCGTTCTTCTCGCCCGACGGACAGTCGATTGGCTTCGTCGACCTCGGCTTCGATCTCAAGAAGGTCAGGATTACCGGCGGACCAGCCGTGCGGATCTGCCGCCTCGACGGAGCGGGGCGTGGCGCCTCGTGGGGCCCCGACGGGACCATTGTCTTCGCCACCAGCACGACTCTGACCGGACTTCAACAGGTGTCGGCGGCCGGAGGGGAACCGACAGTCCTGACCAAGCCGGACGCCGCTCGCGGCGAGGGCGACCACTATTGGCCGGAATTCCTACCGGGTGGACGTGCCGTGCTCTTCACCGTCGTTGCAACGACAGG
>DASTDR010000418.1:0-4009 GCA_035710265.1 Gemmatimonadales bacterium
TCCTTGCAGGCGATCGCGCACCTCGGAAGGCGACATCGGCGCGCCGGCGTTCCGAAGAACCGTCCGGCACGCGTCGGTGAGGCCCCAGGGGACGGTAGGCGTAAGACCGCACAGCCTGGTGAGCGTCCCGATCGTCTGCGCGAGCTCGCTCAGGCGTGTGTCAATGCGGTGGCGCTCGGCTCCGAGCGCCTCGTATTCCTTGACTGCTGCCTCGAGGGCGCGGCGATAGTCATCGGATGGCACACATCATTTTACACATGATGTATAAACTCACGTCAAGCTCGGAGGGTCCGTTGACTACTCGTGCCCCGCTATCGTGCGACGTGAAAGGATGTCGCTGCCGTGTGCGCGAAAGATCGGCATGGCAACCTCGCGGCCGTCCTTGAGTCTCAGTGTCACGGCGGATGCGATGTTCCGGCCGCCGCCGTCGCGGTAGCCCGTCACCACCAACCGGGTCTCGGCTTGGAGTGACTCCCGCGTCACGCCCAAGCGCGTGAGCCCCCTCGCAGAGGCGATTTCCACCGTCCAGGGCGTGACCGAGCCATCCGCGTTCTTCACTTCGACGTGGATGAAGGCGTGCGGATTGAACCACTCCACTTTCGTCACCGCGCCCTCGATCTGAATCTGTCTGCTTTTGTCGAACCCCGCACCGTCGTGGTGTGCCGAGACCGGCGCAGCAGTCGCCGCGAGAATCACGCAGATCGCCATTCGCATTTGTCGACCTCTCAAACGGTCATGGATGCGCGAGGACGACGTCGAGAATGACCGACCGCCCCGACCGCACGTGATCCAGTCCGCGCCGCAGCGCCGGCAGCACGTCGTCGGGATCCTCGACCCTCTCTCCGATGGCGCCAACCACCTGGCCGATCAGGTCATATCGAGGCGCCGGCGCCAGGTCCACGCCGATGAAGTGGTTGCCGCGAACGGAGTAGCCCTCGGGGTAGGCGCCGACGAGTGGCAGGCGGTTCGCGTTGTAGCAGCCGTTGTTGAAGATCACGGCCATGATCGGCGCGCGATTGACCTGGCTTGCCCAGAGCGCCGCGAGCGGCTCGCCGAAGACGAACGATCCGTCGCCCGTCGCGAGCACGACCTGGCGATCCGGGCGCGCGAGCTTCACGCCGAGCGCCGCGCCCAGCCCCCAGCCGAGCGACGAGCCGCCGCTGCCGAACATCGTGCCCGGCTCCTCGAGGTCGACGTGGTTCCAGAGCGCCACGTGGCTGGTGAGCGCCTCGTCCACGAACACGCACTCGGGCGCCTCGCGCTGAAGCTGGCCGAGGCAGTACCCGAGCCACTCGACGGCAATCGGCCGCGCCCCGCGGGCAGCCAGCGCGGCAGCCTCGCGTGCGGCCCGGCGCTCGCGGTGGCGTGCGGCCAGTTCAGCTCGACGGACCTCGATGCGCCTCCGCGCGCCGTCGGTTATCAGCTCCGTCGCGTAGTCGGCCACGAGATCGAGCGCGCGCGACGTGTCGGCGCGAACGGCCGTCGTCAGCGGGAAGCTCCAGAGCGGTATCCGCTCTTTCACGGGATCCAGATCGATCTGCACGATCGCCGCGTCGGCGCGGGGCGTGGTCTGGGTGGGGATGTAGGGCACGTCGGAGTCGAGCACGAGGATGACGTCGGCCGACTCGACGAGCGGTCCGGGCTGGAACCCCTGGTGCAGCGGATTGGTCGTCGGGAAGTTCGTGCGCTCCCGGCGCTCGACCACCGGCAGCGCGAGCAGCTCGGCGAGCCTGACGAGCCCCTCGAAGCCCTCACGGGTGCGTCCGGTCGTTGCCGTCAGCACCAGCGGACGCTCGCTCCGGACGAGGCGCGAGGCGACGCCGCGCAGCGCGTCCGGATCTCCCGCGCCCATCTTCGCCGGCGGAGCCTGATCGCGCCCCGGCACGGCGATGGTGCCCACCTCGGTCATGAGCACCTCGCGAGGCAGCGTGAGATAGACGGGGCCCGGCGGATCGCTTGCCGCGATCTGAAACGCGCGAGCCACCACCTCTCCCATCTGCTCTCCGCGCCGGAGCTCGTAATCCCACTTCACGAAGTTGCGGACGATGCCGTGTTGATCGAACTGCTCCTGCAGCCAGTGGATGTAGACGTCGCGCGTGCCTCGCTGGCGCGCGTCGGTCGTATACGGTGTGCGGCCGGCGCAGATCAGCACGGCGGCGCGTCCCCGCTGCGCGTTGTGCAGCATCCCGCCGAGGTTCTGCGTGCCGACGTCCACGTGAACGAGCACGGCTTGCGGCCGTCCGGTCGCCGCGAAATAGCCGTGGGCCGCGGCCAGCGCGACGAGCTCGAACAGGCAGAGCACGGTGCGCGGCACCGGCTGACCGAGCTGCTCCATCTTCGAGAGCGCTTCCTGAATGGAGATCGTGTCGGTGCCCGGGTTGAGGAAAAGGCACTCGACGTCCTGCGCGACCAGCGCGCGGACGAAGGCCTCCGCCGCTTCCGCAGGTCGCTGCTCGACGGGCTGTTGGGCAGTTCTGGCTTCGGCATCCGGTCGTGATTGTGTCGCCATAGTGAAAGGATATCCGGGCGTCAGTTCGCAGGCACGAGGCGCTTCAGTTCCTCGAACCAGTTCTGCACGACGGTGATGGTCGGCGTAGGCGCATCGGCGTTCTTCGAGTCGTTGGCTTCCTTGATCATCAGGAAGCGCTTGCCGTCGGCCGACACATCGTACGTCCGGCCGAAGATCCCGCCGCTGCCGCTGTAGTAGCCCGGCGGCACCAACGTTACGGGGGCGCCCGGCTCGAACGTGTCTGCGACCGCCTTCACCGTCACACCGACGACGGCCCCGCGGAGATCTCGATAGAAGAGCTCGCGTCCGTCTGCTGACCACAGCGGCTGCCTCCCGCCACCCGTCGAGATCTTGGACTTTGACTTGTTCACGTCCGGAAATGGCCGGACGTACACCTCGAACTGACCAGACTCGTCGGACTCGTAGGCCATCCACTTGCCGTCAGGAGAGATCTCGGCGTTGCGCTCGTTGTATGGACCGTTGAGCAAGGGCGTCACACGCCGCTTTCCATCGAGCTCGAGGACGACCAGATCCTGGAGCGTTCCGGGCTTGTCTTCACGCAACAGGAGACGCTTCCCGTCGGGCGTGAACGTGTGCGACGCCTGAGTGTTCGGGCTCTCCGTCAACCGCTCGACGTCGCCCGACCCGTCCGCTGCCTGCCAGTACAGGTTATATGCACCCGTGCGCGTCGAGTCCCATACCAGCCGTTGGCCGTCCGGCGCCCAGACGGGGTAGCGGTCGTCGCCCGGATGCGTCGTCAGCCGGGTCAGATTCTGGCGCCGTAGATCCAGGATCCAGATGTCGCGCTCCTGGTCGAGAATGGCGATCGCGACCTTCGTCCGGTCGGGTGACAGCTGCGGATAGATATACGCGCGCGGCCGGTCGTCCAGGATCTCCTCGCGTCCTCCACGATCGACCCAGACCAGCGTGCGTGCGTCGATCGCTCGAGTCGCGGACAGATACACGAGCGTGCCGTTCCCAGAGACGTCGAAAATAGCGGCGCCAGCGCTCGTCGTGAGGATTGCCGGCTCGACTGGAACCGGGGTCCCTCGGACCTCCAACCGGTCGAGATCGAAGGGGACGGCAAGCAGCGTGCCCGCGGCAACGTAGACCAGATGCCCGCTCGGTACGTATTGCGCGCCAGTGCCGCGGACCAGAATCTTGTGCATGCCGCTCCGCAGGTCGAGGACCGCCACCTGGTTGTTGTCGGGTCCCGTCGTGGAGAAGACGGTGAAGAGCACGGCCTGTCCACCCGGTAAGAATTCCGGCCAGTAGTGGTCAGCTTCGCCGCGCCCGGCATCGGGCTTGGTCAGTACGGTGGGTTTCCCGCCGGCTGCCGACACCATTTGCAGTCCGGTCAGGTTCGTGCTGGTCGCGAAGACAATGGTCTCGTCGGGACCCCACGTAGCGCCTCGGCCCGCGCCGTCGAGGCGGGTAATCGGCACGGCTGGTCCGCCAGCACTCGCGACCCTTTTGAGCCCGAAGCCAAGGTCCACGAAA